>JAFWTP010000082.1 GCA_017518845.1 Neisseriaceae bacterium | reverse complement strand
GGCGGCGGCGTGGTGTTGGGCAATGCGTCAGGTGAAATGGGCGAATTAGTCCGCTTATTGCAATCGCCTGCGGTGGCAACTTTAATGGGTTTGGGTGCGTATCCGTGTGATGACCGTCAATTTTTAGGTATGGTGGGCATGCACGGCTCGTATGAAGCGAATTTAGCCATGCAAAACGCCGATGTGGTGCTGGCTGTGGGGGCAAGATTTGATGACCGCGTGGTGTCTGTGCCTGAAAAATTCTTGGCGACTGCCAAAAAGGTGATTCATATTGATGTTGATCCGTCATCAATCGCCAAACGGGTGAAAGTTGATGTGCCGATTGTGGGCGATGTGAAAGCCGTGTTGGGCGAAATTGTTGCACAATGGAAAGAACAAAAACACACCGCTAATCCCGCTGTGGAAAAATGGTGGAAACAAATTGAAGAATGGCGTGCCAAAAATTGCCTGTGGTTTGATACTTCAAGCGAAATCATCAAACCGCAATTTGTGGTGCAAACTTTGGCAAAATTGACGAATAATCAAGCCGTGGTTACTTCCGATGTGGGGCAACACCAAATGTTTGCCGCACAATATTATCCATTCGCCCGTCCGCGTCAGTGGTTAAATAGCGGCGGTCTCGGCACAATGGGCGTGGGCTTGCCGTATGCAATGGGTGCAAAACTTGCCCTGCCTGATGAAGATGTGTTCTGCATTACGGGCGAAGGTTCGATTCAGATGAATATTCAAGAACTCGGCACTTGTTATCAATACCGTGTGCCTGTGAAAATTCTTAATCTGAATAATGGCTATTTAGGCATGGTGCGGCAATGGCAAGAGTTCTATTACGCTGACCGTTATTCGGAAAGTTATATGGACGCATTGCCCGATTTTGTGGCATTAGCCCAAGCCTATCACCATGTCGGTATGCGTATTGACAAAGCGTCCGATGTGGAAGGGGCGTTGAGTGAAGCGATTAAACTGAAAGACAAACTGGTGTTTATGGACTTTATCATCGATCGCAAAGAAACCGTCTTCCCAATGGTGGGCAACGGCAAAGGCTTGGACGAAATGTTGTTGCCGCCGCACATGCGAGAAAAAGCGGCAGATTCTACTGTTCATAGCGTAACTGACCGTAACTACGACAAACGGAGTGTGCCATAATGAATACCCGACATATTATTTCGCTGTTAATGGAAAACGAAGCAGGGGCGTTGTCTCGCGTGGTGGGTTTGTTCTCTGCAAGGGGCTACAACATTGACGCACTCTCGGTTGCACCGACCGAAGACGCAACCTTATCACGGCTGACCATTGTTACACACGGCGATGACGATGTGATTGAGCAAATCACCAAACAGTTAAACAAACTGATTGAAGTGGTGAAAGTTACCGACTTAAACAACAGCCGTTTTGTCGAACGCGAGTTAATGCTGATTAAAGTGCGTGCCAGCGTAGGCCGCGAACGCGATGAAATCTGCCGCTTGGTGGATATTTATCGCGGCAGCGTAGTCGATATTAGCAGCAAAACCTGCACGGTGGAACTGACAGGCACTTCGGGCAAGTTAGATTCATTCATCGAAAACCTGCCCAAAGACAGCATATTAGAAACCGTGCGAACAGGCGCCACAGGCATCGGCCGCGGTGAAAGAATGTTGAGAATTTAATTGCTTGTTTGATGAAAAACCACACTTTTAGATGTGGTTTTCTTTGTTTCAGGCAGCCTGAAAGCAATCAAAACCGCCTTATCTCGGCGGTTTTTTGTGGAAAAACATTTTCAGGCAACCTGAAAAGCCTTTATTTGATAATCGTTAATAACTCATTTCACACTTGTGGTAGGCTATCGGTTTGGTTGTATGTAAAAAGGATAAAGCAAAATGTTGCGAGCGTTATTGAATCAATGGTGCAAAGTCAATTTAATGTTGCAAATCATCATCGGCATTGTGTTGGGGGTGATTGTGGGCATAACTGCTCCGTCTGTTGGCAATAGTGTGGCGTTTTTGGGCGATTTTTTTGTGAAAGCCTTAAAATCGGTTGCTCCTGTGTTGGTGTTTATTTTGGTGTTGTCTGCCATTGCCCAACACCGTGCCGAACGCCCCACCAATGTTAAAGACATTTTGGTGCTGTATTTGATTGGCACTTTTACTGCGGCTTTGGTGGCGGTGTCGGCTTGTTTTATCTTAAAACCCACCCTGCTTTTGACCAATATCGAAGCCTATGACGCGTCCAATGCTCCTTCTGGCGTATTGTTGGTATTAAAAAATCTGCTGATGAATTTAGCCGATAATCCGTTTTCGGCGATTGCCAATGCCAACTATATCGGCATTTTGGCATGGGCTACCATTGTTGGCTTTGCCTTAAAATCTGCCATTCCAAGTAGCAAAAAGTTTTTAAGCGAATTGTCAGACGCGGTGTCGTTTATGGTACGCATTGTTATTCGTTTAGCCCCATTTGGTGTATTCGGCTTGGTAGCACAAACTTTATCCACCACTTCATTTAGCGAATTTGTCAGCACTTACGCACGCTTACTTGTGGTATTAGTCGGGGCAATGTTGTTTGTGGCATTAGTCGTTAATCCCTTGATTGTATTTATCAAAATACGCAAAAACCCTTATCCTTTGGTTTTGACTTGCTTGGCACAAAGCGGTTTAACGGCGTTTTTCACGCGTTCGTCCGCTGCCAATATTCCTGTAAATATGGATTTATGTAAAAAATTAGACTTAAACCCAGACACTTATTCGGTATCCATTCCGTTGGGGGCAACCATCAATATGGCAGGTGCAGCAGTAACCGTTACGGTTATGGCACTTGCGGCAACCAATACGCTGTGAATATGCCAGTCGGCTTTTTAGAAGCCCTATTATTAAGCGTGGTTGCGTCTCTATGTGCCTGCGGTGCGTCAGGCGTGGCAGGCGGCTCACTGTTACTCATACCTTTGGCGTGTAGCCTATTTAACATCGACAACACCATTGCCGCCCAAGTCATCGGTATCGGTATGATTATCGGCGTTATCCAAGACTCCGCCGAAACTGCCTTAAACTCATCAACCGATGTGATTTTCACCGCAGCAGCAGAATGGGGGAAAAGTAAGCAAGCGTAGGGTGGGCATTCTTGCCCACTACAACGCCGTTAGAAGTTGATTATTTATTGATATTAAATAAAATTCCACCCTATCGGGCTATAACATTTGCCTTTGTTATATGCTTTAAAATAGGTTTTGCAAAAGTTTCAGGCTGCCTGAAAGGTATTCAGACAGCCTGAAAATATTTTAAGCCACAGTTTTATTGCACCGCTTTTTCCAACGCCTGTGTAATATCGGCGATAATATCGTCAATATGTTCCAAGCCAATCGACAGTCGCACCATATCGGGCGACACGCCCGCTGTGGCGAGTTCTTCGTCATTTAATTGACGGTGCGTGGTGCTGGCTGAATGCGTTGCGAGAGAACGAGCGTCCCCAATATTCACCAAACGATAAAGCATTTGCAAGGAATCCAAGAATTTCGCCCCTGCGGCTCGTCCGCCTTTAATGCCAAAACTCATCACGCCTGATGCCATTCCTGAATAATCTCTATCAATCAAAGACTTATATTTACTTTCAGGCAGCCCTGGATAATTCACCCACGACACTTCGGGGCGAGTTTGCAGGAATTTCGCCACTGCCAGAGTGTTGCTGCTGTGGCGTTCCATTCTTAACGCTAATGTTTCCAAGCCGATTAGGGTGAGCATCACATTAAACGGACTAATTGCCGCACCTGTATTGCGTAACGGCACAACCCTTGCCCGAGCAATATACGCCGCTGCCCCAAAATGTTCCACATAATTCACGCCGTGATAGGCAGGATCAGGTGTCGTCAAAGCTTCAAAGCGTTTGCTTTGCGTCCAGTCGAACTTGCCGCCGTCAATAATCGCACCGCCCAAAGCGTTGCCGTGTCCGTTGATAAACTTGGTTGTGGCTTCCACCACAATATCCGCCCCCAGTTCCAGCGGACGGCACAACACGGGACTCGCAACAGTGTTATCCACAATCAGCGGCAAACCGTTATCGTGAGCGATTTTGGCGATTTTGGGAATGTCTGCCACAATCACCGCAGGATTGCTAATGCTTTCGATAAACACTAACTTGGTGTTTTCATCAACTAATTCCGCAATTTTTTCGGGATTATCGACATCAAAAAAACGCGTTTCAATACCCTGATTGACCATATTATGAGCAAATAAATTGTAAGTGCCGCCATATAAAGCGGAAGACGCAATAATGTTATCGCCCGCTTTGGCAATGGTTTGAATGGAATACAGCACCGCCGACATACCGCTTGAAGTGCATAGCCCCGCAATACCGCCTTCCATCGCTGCCAAGCGTTGTTCCAACACATCGGCAGTGGGGTTCATAATGCGGGTGTAAATATTGCCTGGCACTTTCAAATCAAACAAATCCGCACCGTGCTGGGCGTTGTCGAAAGTGTAACTGACGGTTTGATAAAGCGGCACAGTCGCCGAATGCGTGGTTTGTTCAGGAGTATAACCTGCATGAATGGATTGGGTTTCGAGTTTCATTGTATGCTTTCTATTGAATAAAATTAAAGGGTTGATTGTAGCCTGATTGCGACTGTTTATGAAATATTTTTATTCTCATACTAAGATGAGAATTTTTCAGGCTGCCTGAAAAACGAAACAAGCCTGTGTTGCGGTGAGCAATTTATTGCCCACGCGTTGTTATTCAAATTTTCAGGCAGCCTGAAACAGCGTTCAACGAGCCGCAAGGCGAAGTTAAAAACCATTTTGCATTGCCGTTAAACCTTTATCCGCCACCCGAATGTTTTTGCTACGCAAAACCATTCGGAGATTGCCACGCCGTGCTTACGACACGGCTCGCAATGATGATTTGGGTTATAGGGTGGGCATTCTTGCCCACCGCAAAGCCGTAAGGCTTTGATAAATCATTTTGTTTTTTGCAAACCTGTCGGTTTGCTGGTGGGTTGGAAACCCACCCTACAACAAAACCTTGTGGTTTTGTATGGCATTTCAGGTAGCCTACCCCCTTACACCCCCTGTGCTTTCAATTTCGCAACACCTTGTTTTAACCTATTTAATGCCGACAAATAGGCTTTGGCACTGGCGGCGATGATGTCGGTGTCGGCTCCTTGTCCATTGACTATTCTGCCGTCTTTGGACAGTCGCACGGTAACTTCGCCTTGGCTTTCCGTGCCTGCGGTTACGGCATTGACGGAATACAGCAATAATGCCGCCCCAGAGCCTACCACGCTTTCAATCGCTTTGAACGCCGCATCAACAGGGCCTGAACCTTCGCTTTCGCATTTATATTCTTTGCCGTCTTTGGCAAACACTAATTGCACATTCGGCATTTCGCCTGTTTCTATGCGGCATTTCAAGGAAATATATTTGTAATCGTCCGCCGTGCGTCCTGCCATTTCGTCTGACACAAGGGCGTGTAAGTCTTCGTCAAAAATTTCGCGTTTTTTGTCGGCAAGTTCTTTAAAGCGTGCAAAGGCAGCGTTTAAGGCTTCTTCGCTTTCTAATTTAATGCCGATTTCCGCTAATTTGGTGCGGAATGCGTTGCGTCCTGATAATTTGCCCAAACTCAAACGGTTGGTTGCCCAGCCCACGCTTTCAGCCGACATAATTTCGTAAGTTTCACGGCATTTTAAAACGCCGTCTTGGTGTATGCCCGATTCGTGGGCAAAGGCGTTCGCCCCGACAATCGCTTTATTCGGCTGCACGGGATAGCCTGTAATGGTTGAAACTAATTTAGACGCAGGCACAATTTGTTTGGTGTCTATGCCTGTTTCCAAGCCGAATACATCGTGGCGAGTTTTCAGTGCCATAACAATTTCTTCCAAAGACGCATTGCCTGCTCGCTCGCCCAAGCCATTAATCGTACATTCAATTTGTCTGGCACCGCCCTGCACGGCTGCCAAAGAATTTGACACTGCCAAACCCAAATCGTTATGGCAATGTGCCGACCAAATCACACTGTTACCGCCTTTTGTACGCGTGATTAACTCACGGAAAAAGCGTTCGGTTACAGACGGCACGGAATAGCCCACTGTGTCGGGAATGTTAATCGTGGTTGCCCCTGCTTCAATCGCTGCCGAACAAATTTCTGCCAAAAAGCCCAAATCCGAACGCGTTGCGTCTTCGCAAGAAAATTCAATATCATCGGTATATTCTTTGGCTAATTTTATCGCGGCAATGGCTGCCTGAACCACTTTATCGGGCTGCATTTTCAGTTTATGCTCCATATGAATGGGGCTGGTTGCGATAAAAGTGTGAATGCGGCGGCGGGCAGCGGCGGCAATCGCTTCGCCCGCACGGCGAACATCGTTTTCAGTGGCTCGTGCCAAAGAACACACGGTTGAGTGTTGAATGACAGACGCAATTTCAGAAATCGCCGCAAAATCACCAGGGCTTGCGGCGGCAAAGCCTGCTTCCATAATATCCACGCCTAATTTTTCTAACTGCCGTGCCACACGCACCTTTTCTTCACGCGTCATCGCCGCACCAGGCGACTGCTCACCGTCTCGCAGTGTGGTGTCAAAAATCACCACACGATTATTGTTTGCTATCATTGTCTGCTCCATATTTTTATTGTTTATCAATAAGTTAATATTAAAATCTCGTCCTTGTGCGTTCGCTAATTGAGCCAACTTGGCTAACTGCGACACAGGAATTGAGCCACGACTTTTCCACTTATACACAGCCGCCTGCGAAATCGGATTATCGGGCAAAAACAAAGCACTCTGCCGCACTAATTCAGCCACACCGCCAAAAAAAGCGACTACTTCATCAACATTTAACTGGTTTTTGGACATTTTGTCTAAAAATAAAGGTTTCTGACGGGCTAAATTGTATATAAAAAGAAATTTATTGTCAAATAGAAAATTATTAGACATTTTGTCTAATTTTTTAGGCTGCCTGAAACTTTTGCAAAACTCAATCTGAAACAAAAAAAGCGTTCGTTATAGGGTGGACATTCTTGCCCACCGCAACACCGATAGGCGTTGATTATTTATTGATATTTAAGAAAATTCCGCCCTATCGGGCGGTTGGTGGGCAGGAATGCCCACCCTATAACATTTTAATTTATTATATGCAAAAATTAGTTTTGTAAAAGTTTCAGCCTATCTATTCAAACAGCAATACAAAAAACCTGTTCAGGCTGCCTGAAAAGATAAACGAAACCTTGTAAAATACGCTTTTTTTCGCAAACACTTGAATACAAAATGATAGAAAGTTTATTACCCACGCTCGGCGTGTTGCGTTTTTCAGGAAAAGACGCACGGCAATTTCTGCACAATCAATTATCAAATGACATTCAAAATTTACAACAAAATCAAGCATGTTACGCGTCTTACAATACACCACAAGGACGCGTTACTGCCACAATGATTGTTGTGCCACAGAACGATGATTTGCTGATGATTGTGGCAGGTGATTTATTAGAAACTTTGCAAAAACGCTTGACTATGTTTGTGTTACGCAGTCAGGTTAAAATTGAAATGGCGGATCATTTAGGCGTGGCGTTCAGGCTGCCTGAAACTGTGTCGCCGTTTGTTCTGCCTGACACACCTTTGATAACGCATTTTGCAGTAGAAACAGAAGGTTCAGGCTGCCTGAAATTATTATTGCCGCACGGCGGTGCGTTATTGCTTGGCGAAAAATCCGCCTTGCCGCCATTTGATGAAAACGCCGTACAACAATGGCAAACCTTTGAAATTCAAAGCGGTTTTGCGTGGATTACAGCGGCAACCAGCAATTTATTTGTCGCCCAAATGTTAAACTTGCACCGATTAGGCGGCATTCATTTCAAAAAAGGCTGTTATGTGGGGCAGGAAGTCATCGCCCGCAGTCAATATATTGGGCAAGTCAAACGCGGCTTGGCGGTGTATCAAAGCCCCAATCCCTTATCCGCAGGCGATGAAATTTTAAACAATGAAAACAATGTGGTAGGCAATATGGTGAGCGTTGTGGGCAATCTCAATTTATGTGTAATCAAACACGCCGCAATAGAACAAATACTTCATATAGGCGACACGAAATTATCGTTTGTGAAAAGTTTTATTTCATAAAAAAAAGCGTGCTTTTAATACAAAGCACGCGTGAAAATATTGTCCTTTTTCATCAAACTCAACTTATCGTGTTTCAACCCACATGGATAACTTGCTTTTGAACAGTGTGCATTAGAACACTTTTAGATTAACACCATCTTAACAATTTTCAGGCAGCCTGAAAAACCATTTTTTAAATATCCAAATGGCTGATTTCCTGCTCCACTGCTTGTTCTAATGATTTTAAGAAGTCGGCTTTCACTTCCTTGTAGGCTTCTTCCAAAGCGTAGGCAAAGCCGATTTCGTCTGTGCCGCCGTGCGATTTAATCACAATGCCGCGTAAGCCCAAGAAAATCGCACCGTTAAAGCGGCGTGGATCAACTTTTTGTTTGAATTTTTTCAGCACAGGCATAGACCACATCGCCACCCATTTGGCATACAAAGATTGCGTAAAGCCGTCTTTAATCATGCCGCCAACAAAGCCCACCGTGCCTTCAATGGTTTTCAGCACAATATTGCCCACAAAGCCATCGCACACAATCACATCAATGCTGCCTGAAAAAATATCCGAGCCTTCAACATTGCCGACAAAGTTTAAGTGGCTGTTTTTTAATAAAGAATAAGCGGCTTTAACCGTGTCTGTGCCTTTAATTTCTTCCGTGCCCACATTCAGCAAACCCACTGTGGGATTATTTTTTTCAGGCTGCATGGCTTTGACTAACTGCGTGCCCATAATCGCAAATTGCAACAGTTGTTCGGACGGACAATCCACATTTGCCCCCAAATCCAAGGCACACACCAACTGGTCATCTTTGGCAGGCAGAAATTTAGCAATCGCAGGGCGTTGAATGCCTGCCACCGTTTTCAGCACAAAGCGAGCGGTTGCCATTAACGCCCCCGTATTGCCTGCGGACACCGCCGCCGCCGCTCTGCCGTCTTTCACCTGATTGATTGCCACCCGCATTGATGAATCTTTTTTATTTTTCAAAGCATGTTGCGGGGCTTCGTCCATTGCCACCACTTCGGACGCATGCACAATTTCAATGCGTTCTAACGGAGCATTTGCCTTGACTAATGCGTTTTTCAAAGCGGTTTCATCGCCCACCATAATCAAGCGAGCGTCCGCATTGCGTTGCAAAAATTGTGCCGCCGCAGGAGCAGTTACGGTCAAACCGTTATCGCCACCCATAGCATCAACAGCGATTGTAATCATTGTTTTAATCCAGTGTATTGTATTATGTTTTCAGGCAGCCTGAAAAAACAGTAGCACAAAAAGTCGGAAGATTGTTTCACAATCCACCGACTTTTTTATTGAATAATCAAGCGATTATTCGCCTTTTGCTTTGGCAACTTTACGACCGCGATACATTCCGCTGGGGGAAATGTGGTGCGGCAAGTGTGCTTCGCCAGTGAGCATGCTCACACTTAAAGAAGGTGCAGTCAAAGCATCGTGCGAGCGGTGCATACCGCGGCGAGACGGTGATTTTTTATTTTGTTGAACAGCCATTTTGCTTACTCCTAAAAATTCCTAATTGATGCAAACCGTTGTTTTTTATAGTCGTTTTAATAGTCAAACAACTATATGTTTTTCAGCACGGAAAATGGGTTGGTACTGTTATCATCAGGCAACACAACCATTTGGCAATTATCGTGCATCGGGGCGTAGGGCAAGGCGGTTAAAAGTTGGTCTTCCACCCATTCTTGCACATTGATTGTGTCGCCTACCACCAAAACATCGACATCGTCATACAACTCGTCCGCCCGATTTGCCGCATTTTCATCAGCAAATATCAGCGTACGAAGCGTGTTATTCAGGGGAAAATCCATTGTTTTCAGGCAGCGTTGGCAAATCATTTGCAAAACAGCCGACAAATGCACATCAATAAAGGGTTGATTTTGTGCATTTTTTCCTCCCGTAAGGGCAGCCTGAATAACACTGTGCGGATTATGCAGAACGCCGCTGTCGGTAACTCTGGCATCTAACTTTGCCAAAGGAAATTGCCAAACTGCGGTGCGTCTTTCCGCCGAAAATGCCCAAGGGTCAATACAGTTTGCGTTTAACATAAACGGCGGATAATATACGATTTTGCACCCTGTTGTCAATGGGGTTTTGATAGATTGAATATTCTTTTCAGGCAGCCTGAAAAAAAGATACTGTCATTACGAGCATTGCCGTAAGGCAAGGCGTAGTAATCTCCTAACTACGGAGAACGGCACAATACAAAAATATTTTCAGGTTGCCTGAACAACAAAAAGCAACTGAAACGATTTGCATAATTTAAGATTTAAATATTTTCCAAATATCATATGTGTTCATTATATAATGATTAAATGGAATTTCATCTTTGCTAATCTCTTTTCCTAACTCATCAAATTTATCTTGATTGAAAATATTATAATTTTGAATAATATTATTTAATGAGTTTTGATTATCTAAAAAACTATAATCAAATATTTTTTTATTATTATCAAACGGCAAATGGCATATTGTACTACTAAATTTTGAAGAAATATCAATATAAGTATATTTCAAAACAATACGGTGTAACCAAATTTGAAAAAAATCAGAATTAAAATCAATCGATACCTTATTCAAAATATCCATTGATATTTTTTCTATTTTATCTATATCACATAAACTAAATAAATAACTAATTAAACGAAAACAATTAGGTATTGTTTTTGGGTTTGTGTACGCAATATCTACAATAATAGCAACTAATACATGATAATAGTCGTCATTATTTTCAATATCAGAAAATATTTTATTTTGTTTATATACATATCTATTTATTAATTGTTCTTTTAATTTATCGCATATTTGTTCTAAATATGTACAAATACTACCGCCAGCAGGATATTCTACACAATGTTTTCTTAATAATATAAGTATTTTTTGCAAATTACCAATATTGTTACAAAAATCCTTATCAGAAAAAGTTTCTAATAAATTGACTTTATCTTCTTTTATTGATGAATTGATAATAGCATCAGTTAATTTTGTTTTACTACTGTTTAATTTAAAATTAAACCTTAATAAAACTTCTGTCATAATTTTTAATATTTTTTCACCAATATCCTTATTATTAGTGAAAATGCGATAATCATCTCTATATCGTAATATTTTGTAATCGGTTATATTTTCTTTTTTTAATTTTAATTCTAATTCAAAATCAATATATCCCAATACAATTTCAGCAATAAAATCCATTAAAATACTACCTTGTGGAATACCATTTGTCTGTCCCAAGTGAATATCTTGAATAATTGCGTCTATTTCATTACCTAATCCAGTCTTCCTATTCTTTTTTGCATTTTTATATCCCATAACAGCCCAAGCAATAGAATGGGTATAAATTGAAGGATAGCAATCAGCAATATCAGTATGAATAACATATCGATATGTTAAAGATAATTGAATACTTTTTTGTTCAATCTCATACCACCATTCTAAAATTTGTTCTTTTTTATACTTTTTAGGAACAATAGGCACACTACTGCAAATAATATTTTTACATTTGCCAAACATTTTAAATCGATATTGTAACTTTTTCCAATTTGCTTGTTCGGTTATTGTATGCACTAAACGAACATACATAATAGGATTGATAAGCGTTAATAGTCGCCAAGATAATTTGCTATTTTTATGTATGTATATTGTATAATTAATCTTCTCGTTATTCCTTGCTTCTTTTGCTTCTACTTTTCGAATTGAATTAGTAGAAAAATTATTTGATAAATCTAAAAGCAAATCTTCAAACCAAAAGTATTTTGGCATATCAAAATTACAATAACTATCCTGTTGCAAGAAAAAATTTCTTGCTTTATCTGCTGTTAAATCTATAACTCTTGTTTTCATTTCTCTAAATCTCTTCAAAAATAAAACCCATTTCCGCCTTGATTTTACTTTACAAACAATCTTTTAACAAGCGTAGCATGAGCAACTTGTTACTCACACATTTTTATACTCTTTCAGGCAGCCTGAAAACCTTTATGTAGTGTATGATTATGCCTTATTCACATTAAGAGCATCACCATGAACACGCTTCCGATTATTTTGGCTTCCACTTCTTTTTACCGTCAAGAACTGTTGCACCGCATACAACTACCCTTTCAAGCCGTTGCTCCCACTTGCGATGAAACGCCGATTGCGGGCGAAGAGCCTGACGCAACCGCCATTCGTTTGGCAGAAGCCAAAGCCCGTTCTTTGCAAAACGATTATCCTGCCGCCTTGATTATCGGCTCTGACCAAGTGGCGTTTTGTGATGGCGTGGCGTATGGCAAGCCGAAAACGCTTAAAAAAGCGACTGAAATGTTGCGAGCCTTGTCCGATAAAACGCTCACCTTTTATACCGCTGTGGTACTGCTCAATACCGCCACAGGCAAGATTTATCGCCATATTGACACCACTTTTGTGTCGCTACGCCCCTTGCGTCGAAGCGTTATTTCGCAATATCTCAAACGCGAGCCTGACGCTTTGCGTTGTGCGGGTGCGGCAAAAAGCGAAGGTTTGGGCATGACGCTTATTCGCCAAATCGACAGCACCGACCCTAATGCACTCATCGGCTTGCCTATGTTGCGGCTCATGGATTTTCTGATTGCCGAAAAGGTTAAACTATGACAGGCACGCTTTATTTATTGCCGACACCTTTGGGCGATGACGCTGCGGCGTGGCTTTTGCCGCAGGATAGAGAACTTATTCGCCCGATTTCACATTTTATTGTCGAAAACCCCAAAACCGCACGCAAGCATTTGAAATTATTAAATATTGATACGCCAATCCAACAAGTTACAATGGCAGAATTAAACGAACACACCGACAGTTTCAGGCTGCCTGAATTGTTGCAACCCTTGTTAGACGGCAAAAATGTTGCCCTAATGAGCGAAGCGGGCTGCCCTGCGATTGCAGACCCTGGTGCGGCTTTGGTTGCACTGGCTCATCAACACAAAATCGCCGTCAAACCGCTAACAGGTGCGTCTTCGATTTTAATGGCGTTAATGGTTTCAGGGGCAAATGGACAAAAATTCGCTTTTAACGGCTATCTACCCGCAGACCCCGAAAACCGCAAAAACGCTTTGAAAACATTAGAAAAAAAAGCCAAAACGGGAGAAACGCAACTCTTTATCGAAACGCCCTATCGCAATATGGCAATGTTGCAAGACGCAATCGCCGTTTTAAGCGACACAACACACCTATGCACCGCCGCCGACTTAACACAAGCCACAGAAACCATTATCAGCCAAACGATTGGCAAATGGAAAACCACACCCTTGCCCGACTTAAAAAAACGCCCATGCGTGTTTGTGGTGTTTTAAATAGTGAGTAGTTAGCAATGAGAAGTGAGCAGTGGTTATGTCAAACCTGCGGTTTGACGGCTGTTTATTGATAACGCTTCGATTGTTTTTTCAGGCTGCCTGAAAGAATAATCGAAGCGTTATCTAAAAATAAATCCCTTTTACCTGATTGGACAAAACTAAATAACTGCTAACTGAATTTCAGGCTGCCTGAAACCATTATCGTCATTGCGAGCCGTGCCGAAAGCACGGCGTGGCAATCTCCTAAAATTATTTTTAACGAGTGAAACGAAGTTAAAAATAATTTTAGGGTAGCCTATCCTTTAAAACGGACGCAATACAAAATGTTTTCAGGTTGCCTGAAAGGCTTTTTACACTGCCTTTCTCCGTAGTCAGGAGATTACTACGCCTTTGCGTTACGCAAAGGCTCGTAATGACAGGTAATTTTTTCAGGCTGCCTGAAACGAAGTGGGGCGAACGAAGTGAAGTTAAAATAAAAAAATCGGTTTATTTGATTTCAATAAACCGATTTATCATTTATTCAAACCGTTTATGCCAATTTTGCTAACAGCGTTTCAACCTGTTGATTTAATTTGTGAATATCATCATCACTAAATTCTAACACGCCTGTTGCCCAATTCGCAGGTTTAATTGCCACGCCTGTGGCGTTTTCTTTAACAACTTGGGTGCGGATAAATGCCAATAAATCTTCTAACAAGGGACGCACATGCGAGCCGCCGTCTGAACTTGCGGCGGATACTGTGGTGATTTTGCCGTGAATGGCACTCTCGCCCCTTGAATTGGCAGGGTCAAGCGAACGCGACAGCCAGTCGGTGAGATTTTTCAAGCCGCCTGGAATTTGGTAATTGTATTCAGGCGTAACGAACCAAACAGCGTCCGCCGCTTGCACGGCTTGACGAACAGCCGCCACAGCGTCAGGAGCAGGAAATTCCTGCGTTTGTTTGAAAAACGGCACGGCTTCCCAGTCCAAAACCGAAACTTCCGCCTTGTTTCCGATTAACTCTTTGATTTTATTTAACAACTGCTGGTTAAATCCATTCGCATTAAGCGAACCGTTGATCATTAAAATTTTCGCCATTTTGCTACTCCTAATCAAAAGCAATATTGTAATGGATTTAGCAATAAAAATCCCTTTCAGGTAGCCTGAAAAAGTGAGCAGTGAATAGTGAGCAGTTGTTTAGTTTTGCTTTGTCAGGCAAAATGGCTATTTTTCATCAGTTTCAGGCAGCCTGAAACAGTATCGAAGCGTTATCAAAAATATATCCGTCAATCCGCAGGATTGACATAACAACTGCTCACTGCTCACTACTCACTAAATTTCAGGCAGCCTGAAAACCCTATAATTTGCTATACTTTTGTCTTTTCATCACCAAAAAACACCATGAACACCGTTTTAACTTTATTTGCCGAAAATTTATCGCAACGGCTGCCTGAACATATTTTAACCGCCCTGCCCCAACCTTATTTTCAAGACCAACAGCGTATTCGCATGGCTGTGGAACATCATTTCAGGCTGCCTGAAAATATAAAAAACGAATTAAATCAATTACATATAGATTATGCCATTTTGCCTGATAAGGCGTTTTCGGATTTGGGTTTGATTGTTAGCGATATGGATTCCACGCTGATTACGATTGAATGTATTGACGAAATTGCCGCACGATTAGGCATAAAATCGCAAGTCGCCGCCATTACCGAGCGAGCCATGCGTGGTGAAATTGATTTTCGTCAGTCGTTAAAAGAAAGAGTGGCATTACTCAAAGGGCTGCCTGAAAACGAATTGCAAATTGTGTATGACGAAGTGCTGAAACTCACAACAGGTGCAGAAGAACTGCTTGCGGCGTGTCATCAACACAGCGTGAAATTTATGTTGGTGTCGGGCGGTTTTACTTTTTTTACTGACCGCTTAAAAGCCCGATTAGGCTTGGATTATACTTATGCGAATGTTTTGGGCGTTGAAAACGGCAAACTCACAGGGACAGTGGATAGCGAAATTATAGACGCTCAAAAGAAAGTTCAATTATTGCAACAATATCAAGCCGATTTAGGTTTGCAAAACAATCAAGTTTTGGCAGTCGGAGACGGTGCCAACGATATTCCAATGATTCAAGCCGCAGGCATCGGCGTGGCATTTCACGCCAAACCCAAAACCCAAGCGGCGGCAAAAGTGGCAATCAATTTTAGCGGCTTAAATGGGCTGTTTTGGCTGTTTCGACCCGAATAAACGTGTTTCAGGCAGCCTGAAAAATGAATAAAAATCAACGACAACAATTTTTTCAAACGCTATCGGAACACATTAGCAATCCGACTACGGAATTGAATTATCGCAATGAATTTGAACTGTTAATTGCGGTGATTTTATCGGCACAAGCAACCGATGTTTCGGTGAATAAAGCCACACCGAAATTGTTTGCCGCAGCCCCTACTCCTGACAAAATGGCGGCGTTAGGCGAAGACGGCATTGTGCCGTATATTCAATCGATTGGCTTGTATCGCAGTAAGGCTCGCCATATTGTGGCGTGCTGTCGCTCGTTAGTGGAAAAATTTAACGGCACTGTGCCAAATAATCGGGCAGATTTAGAAAGTCTGGCAGGTGTGGGACGCAAAACCGCGAATGTGGTGCTGAATACGGCGTTTAATCAACCCACAATCGCTGTGGATACGCATATTTTCCGCGTTGCCAATCGCACGGGTTTGGCGGCAGGCAAAACGGTTTTGGCTGTGGAAGACGCGTTATTAAAAAATACGCCCAAAGCATTTTTGAAAGACGCTCATCATTTGCTGATTTTGCATGGACGATATACTTGCAAAGCAAGAAAACCGTTGTGTTATCAATGTGTTGTAAAAGATTTATGTGAATTTAATGAGAAAACGGCTTAATTTATAGCCCGACAGGGCAAAATAAGCAGTTTTTATTATAAATCAAATTGTTATTAAACTTGCTGTTTGACGGTGGGCAAGAATGCCCACCCTATAACGAACGCTTTTTTTGTTTCAGAGTGAGTTTTGCAAAGATTTCAGGCTGCCTGAAAAATCGGCTTATCATCTATTTGCATGATGTACACCTTGCGGTTTGCTGGTGGGTTAGCAAACCCACCCTACGGCGTTTCTTTTATTTTCAGGCTGCCTGAAAGGTTGCAAATGGTGGGTAGCCTGCTCACCCTACTTACACACATTGCGTTTTAATTTAGCGTACGGTTTCACAATTTCGCTGATTTGTGCCGCGTCATTGTCATCAACTTTTAAGAATGCCACGGTAACCATCGTGGCACTGACCGCACCGCTGTCGCCTGACAGTTGTTCCACCACTTGTGTGGGAAAGCCGTCTGCGTCTAATTTTAGGCGAAAGCCTTCAGCGGCTAATCGTGTGGTGAATTTGCCGACTACGGTGTAGCCGCCTTCACTCACGGGGCGGTAACTTTTTGCCATTAGGGAAATTTTTTCGTCTTCGGTAGGCGTTTTGGCTAACGCTACCCAAAACGAACCCGTGCGTTCGCTGTTGTTTGCTTTTGGGGCAACCGATTGACTGGCGGCGTTTGGCCATTTCGACAACAAGCCTTTAATGCGGTGATAATCGTCTTCTTTGAGCGTTACCATTGCACCGCCACAGTTTTTGGGTGCGGCGGGTTTTTCAACGGGTTTATCGACGATTAAGTCGGCTTTTTTATTGCCACTATCCGCTTTGGGGGCTTTGGGTTTGGCGGGTGCGACATTGCCGCCTGCAACGGGTTGATTAGGCATCGTCAGTTGTGGCGGCGGTGTTTGTATGACAATGGTTCTGTCTTGTGGCGCGGCGGCTGGTTGTTGTTGATTTTGTTGCAGTTGATTCTGCACAGGAGCGACAACCATTTGTCGAATAATGGTTGTGGTGAAAACAATCAAATTTAACGCCACTAAAATGGCAAATACCCATTTCATTGTTGTTGTATCCGATTCAATAATCCGTAAATAACTAAATTTTCTACCATTTCAATGCGTTTGCCTGCAACAAATTGCGGCGGTAAATGGTGATAAATGCGAGAAGAACCGCCACCTGTGAGAATAATATCCACAGGCAAACCTTCTTCTTTTTCTACCAAACGGTCATACATTAACATAACCGCGCCCACGACTGCGTCCATAATGCCGCTGGCAATGGCATTCGGCGTGGTTGTGGCAAAAGGATAAATGCGGCCGAATGGGCGGTCTAAATTTGCGGTATTTTTCGACAGCGAATCTTTCATCAGATTGAAACCTGGCAAAATGCTGCCACCTAAATATTGATTGCTGGTTGTCAGTGCGTCAATGGTAATCGCTGTGCCGCAAGAAACCACAATGCAGGCATTTGATGAAAAGCATCTTGCTCCTAATGCGTTAAACCAGCGGTCCGCACCGTGTTCGCCTGTGTGGCGATAGTGGTTGCGAATGCCGCACGCCACTTGTTCGGACGCAAACCATTCTATGCGGTGCAACACTTGTTCGGCAACTTGCAGTTTTTTCATCTGTCCGCAAACGGCTGAACCGTAGATTTTTTTAATATCTTTATGCTGACGGCAAAATTCGCCCAAAATGGACAATTTATTATACGGTGCTTTGAATGTGCCGACAATTTCGCCATTGACCACCCATGCCCATTTGATTTTGCTGTTGCCGCAATCCAAAATCAGCATTTGATCAACCGCCGCACCAAACGATTCGTCCTTATGCCGCAAAGACACTTCGCCGCTGACGATTTTTTTCACTTCGCCGCCCGATTCCAACAGCAACGCTCCTGTGCCATCAACGCCCAACACTTTGCCTTCGGCAATGCTTTTTTCATCACGCATAATCACCACATCTTGCCCTATATCGCGGCAACCTGCGGTGTAAGCCGTTTGGAAAGTGGAAAAACTGTGAATAAAGAAGAATTGAATATCGCGATTGATTTCGTGAATTAAGGCTTTCAGCAAGGGTTCGGGACGCACATCGGGTGCAAATTGCCACACCCCTGCGGCAGTTTGTCCTTCCACTTCCAAACCTTGAAAGTTTAGCCCCACACCGATAACGCAAATATGCCCACCTGTGGCGTGTGGAATACTTTCCACCAAAATACCGCCGATTTTTTCACTGCCCACCATTAAATCATTCGGCCATTTAATTTTCGCATCAACCCCAAAACGCCGTAACACTTTTTGACAACTTAACGCAATCACCAAAGGCATTGCCCCCGTTTGCGTGCGTGGGCGGCGAGAGAAAATCGACAGGCTAAAAGTCAAAACATCGCCCGCAGGTGCCAACCAAAAACGCCCCTGCTTGCCATAACCTGCGGTTTGACGATTCGCAACCAACGCTTGTTTGAGATTATCGGGGTTTAAGTTTTCGTCTAATGCCATGGCGGTTTTGACTTTTTCAGCCAGCACCATATTTGTGGAAGTGCATTCAGACAGCACCGATACGGGAATTTCTTCGGTTTGTGCAAACTCCACAAAATCGCTTTCACGAAACACCACAGACGGCGTTTTCAACTGCCAAAAACCATCGCCCTGCTTTAAGTTTTCACGCACATTTTCAGGCAACGCCATACGCCAACGGTTAATGCCGCCTGCGTCCGTATTCAACTGACTGCACAAACTGGCAACACTATGCGGTTTGCCGTCAGCCAAAATCAGCCACAACGCGTCATCATCAGGATAGGCAGAACTGGGGTCATTATTCACAGAATTTATCGGATTATTCATCAAATCAGCCATAGATTCGTTCATAGTTAATTTTCCTATAAAAACAAATAGTTAAACATTACTGCGTATTTTCTTTAATAGAGCCGTAGTTGAAGTCTCATACAAAAAAGGAATAGAAAATACTTTACCGCCACGAGCAACCGTTTCGCTTGCTCCCACAATATTTTCAGGCTGCCAGTCGCCGCCCTTGACCAAGATTTCGGGCTGGACTAATTCAATTAGATTGTAAGGCGTATCTTCGTCAAAAAAGGTAACCAAATCAACACTTTCCAACGCCGCAATCACCGCCATACGATTGTCCAACAAGTTAATCGGACGGTCAGCCCCCTTGCCCTGCCGTTTCACGGAAGCGTCCGTATTCAGTGCCACAAGCAAAGATTTACCTAATTGCTTTGCCTGTGCCAAATACGAAACATGCCCACGATGCACAATATCAAAGCAACCATTGGTAAAAACCAAAGGGCGTTCGATTGTGGCTAATACTTGCGGCAAGCGTTCTGGTGCAACAATCTTGCGTTCAAAATCGGGCGGGGCAAATTCAACCATTTCAGGCAGCCTGAAAAATAAACTTCGTATTTTATCACAATAGCGAGATAATCTAATGGGCAATTAGCGTGTAGGGTGGGCAACTTTGTTGCCCACGCGTTTTATATACATTTTCAGGCTGCCTGAAACCTAATTCGTCATTGCGAGCCTGCTGTGGCTGTTAGCGATTTATCGCTTACAGCCACGCAGTTGCGAGAGTGCGTAGCACTCGTGGCAACCCCAAGCACGGCGAAGCAATCTCCGAATAAATTGCATAAGCAATTTATTCGGGTGGCGTAAATCAATACAACGGCATTGCAAAAAATAATTTCAGGCTGCCTAAAACTCAATCAAAAACTCCGTGTTCTCCGTGTCTTGGTGAGAGATGAAAACTTTATTTCTTAATGAGATAAAATGATTTAATCTCTCACATAAGAACACGGAGTATTAAATCGTTTTCAGGCAGCCTGAAAATTTGAATTAGAACGCGTGGCGGGCAAAGTTGCCCACCCTACACCCGTTAATTACTCATTGCATAACTGCTCATTGCTAATTTATCATTACACCTTTAATCTGATTTAATCAAACAATGAAATTGCCCATTATTTTTTTAACCCTATTTGCCCTATCCTCCTGTGGATTTAAGGGCGATTTGTATTTGCCGCACGATGATGATGACGCATCGTTTTCGCCCATTCAAACAGGCGTAGGCTTAAAACCGCCTGTTTCGCAACAGTCGCAAGATGAACAAAATATTAAGGAAAATCAAAATGTTAAATAATATCAACAACACACTTCACATAGAAGAAGTGGCACTTTCCCAAGTGGCACAGGAATTTGCCACACCTGTTTTTGTGTATTCTGAAAACGCACTACGGCAAGCGTTTTTGGCGTATAAAAACGCATTTAATCAAAGCAATACGCTGGTTTGTTATGCGGTGAAAGCCAATGGCAACTTGAATATTTTGCGGCTATTTGCCGATTTGGGCAGCGGTTTTGATATTGTCTCGGGCGGCGAATTAGCACGCGTGTTGCAAGCAGGCGGCTCGGCGGATAAGGTGATTTTTTCAGGTGTCGGCAAAACAGCGGCAGAAATTGAGTTTGCATTAAAATCTGGCATTAAATGCTTTAATGTGGAATCCATGCCCGAACTCACTCGCATCAACGAGATTGCAGGCAGCCTGAATAAAATTGCCCCGATTTCGTTTCGCATTAACCCGAATATTGACGCGAAAACGCACCCTTATATTTCCACAGGCTTGAAAAATAACAAGTTTGGCATTCCCTTTGAACAGGCGATTGACGCTTACCGCACCGCACAAAACTTGCCGAATGTTGAAATTGTCGGCGTGGATTGCCATAT
>JAFWTP010000081.1 GCA_017518845.1 Neisseriaceae bacterium | reverse complement strand
CGCTATGGATTATTACCGCCAATCATCAGGCAAACCATTTTTGAAAAATATTGCTGTGCCAACCGTGGTGATTAACGCCCAAAACGACCCTTTTATGCCTGCCAACGCCTTGCCCAGAGTTGATGAAGTGTCTGAACAAGTATTTTTAATGTATCCGCAACAAGGCGGACATGTGGGGTTTATGGACAATCATCGCCAAGATAAACTGTTGTGGCTACCTGAAACCGTTATGGCATATTTGTCAAACCAACGGTAAATTTTTACGATAAGACACTTGTACAAAGATTTCAGTTTAAAAAAAGGCAACCTGAAAATTTTTCAAGTTGCCTTTTTTGCATACCGCAAAACGCTAATCCAACAGCGTTTCCATTAAATCAATCATAAATTCTGCGTCTTCTTGGGTGAGTTCGTCAAAACCGTCTGGCATATTTAATTCACTTAAAACACGGCGACCTGCGTCTGTGTCTTTCATATTGATAATGGATTGTCGAACTGTGGGCAGAAATTCGCTTTGTTCAGGGTGCATTAGAATGACATGCGTAATGTCGGTAATGTGGCTTTCAATTAACACTGCCATTTGGTTTTTGGTCATTTCGGATAATGAATGAAACGAACTTGCCACAAAAAATGCCGCATCTGCTTTGCCTTGAATGGCGTGTCGTGCGGCTGCCTGAAAACTGGGAACTTCCACCCATTCTAAATCAGCTTCGGTTAAGTTGGCGGCTTCTAACAGTCGCAAGCCAATTAACTTCACATCACGATTGTTGGTAATCGCAATTTTCATACCTTTTTTTAAGTCGGTAAGTTTCGCCAAACCTGACGCAGAACCTGCGGCAATCACCATTTCATCTGGATTTTTCACAGGTTTGACCACAGGCAGAAAGTTTTTGTCGCGAATTAAAGAAGCGGCATCAAATGGATTGGCATAAATTATATCTACTTGATTTTGCTCCAACATTTGTTGTTGTTCTTCTGCTGAATGCGGTGTTAAAAGGTGAATATTGTTGTCGGTATCGCGTTGTAGCGTGGTGTTGAAAATATGCCAACCGCCAAAGTGTTCTGGCGGAAAATCGGGGGCAATTAACAAATTGGGCATAGTGCCGCCTCCTACGGATTGGATTGGATTAGTCATTGTGTCTTCCCTATAATGCAATGATTTGATTTTTAAGCGTTTTCTTGGGCTTTTAATTCTTTGTATAACGCCGACATTTCGGCAATTTTTTCGCGTGATGGCTGACGGCGAACCGAAGTGTAGCCGACAATTTTGCCGTTTCGTACATTGGGGATAATGGTGGCATAAACCCAGTAAAAACCGCCGTCTTTACGCAGGTTTTTCACATAGCCGTGCCATTTTTTGCCACTTTTTACATCGTCCCACAAGCCTTTGAAAGCCGCTTTGGGCAAATCAGGGTGGCGTAAAATGCTGTGTAACTGACCGATAAGTTCTTCACGCGTCCAGCCACTCATATGCACAAATGCTTCGTTGGCGTGGGTGATCACGCCGTCCAAATTGGTG
>JAFWTP010000080.1 GCA_017518845.1 Neisseriaceae bacterium | reverse complement strand
GTAGAGCGTCTGCCTTACAAGCAGAATGTCGGCGGTTCGACTCCGTCATCACCCACCAACCCTTGCGGTGGTAGCTCAGTTGGTTAGAGTACAGGCCTGTCACGCCTGGGGTCGCGGGTTCGAGCCCCGTCCGCCGCGCCAAGTTGCCCTACGGCAATTTTTTTTTGCCTATTGAATTGGCTTTCAGTCTGCCTGAAACTTGTTTATCCGTGTATCATCTTGTTTTATTTTTATCTTACTCAAAATGAAATCATTTTTAACGACTGCTTTTTTATATCTTCGAGCAGTGGCGATTTTGTGTTTGTTTTTATACTTGGGGCAATGGGGCAAGCGGCTTGGCGTGCCTTTGCCTGACACGATTATTGCCATGTTATTGCTATTTTTGGCATTGCTTGTGCGGCTTGTGCCTGAACACTGGGTTGCTCCTGCCTGCAATCTTTTGGGGCGTTATATGGCGTTGTTGTTTGTGCCTGTGAGCGTGGGGTTAATGGTGAATTACCCAGCAATTAAGCAAGCATTATTGCCCTTAATTGTGGCGTGTACCGCCAGTTCTGCCATTATTTTGCTGTTTGTGGGTTCTACGATTGAATGGCAAGAGAAAAACGCCAAAATGCGTCCGATGAAAAAGAAAAATGCCTTCAAAAAGGAGCATAAAAATGTTTGACGCTTTGTGGGCAGTGCCTTTAACGGTCATCACATTTTTGGCAATGCGAAAAATCGCCCAAAAATTGCGTTATCCGATTTTTAATCCGTTGTTACTTTCCATTATATTTCTTATCCCTTTGTTATTATTATTAAATATTCCATATGACCGCTATTTTTCAGGCAGCCGTCTGATTAACGAAACGCTACAAATTGGCGTGGTGTCGTTAGCGTTTCCATTGTATAAACAACTGCCCGACATTATCCGCCGCTGGAAAATTTTATTAACCGTTTGTTTTTTAAGTGCTTTTATTGCAATGATAAGCGGTGTAGCGATTGCGTGGTTAATGGGTGCCAACAATGCGATTGCCGCGTCTGTTCTGCCTAAATCGGTTACCACGCCGATAGCGTTGGTTGTAGCAGGCGAAACAGACGGCATTGCCCCGATTGCCGCCGCCTGCGTTTTATTTGTCGGCTTGTTGGGTGCGATTTTTGGACACGCTTTATTGAATGTGTTTGGCATTAAAAGCAAGGCGGCACGCGGCTTGGCAATAGGAGCAACCGCCCATGTGATTGGCACTTCTCGCTGCAATGAAGTCGATGAAGAAGAAGGAGCGTTTTCGTCTTTGGCTTTGGTTTTGTGCGGCGTATTCACCGCACTCACCGCCCCTATGATTTGGTCTATGTTATTAAAATTAAAAGAAATATTTTAATTTTTCAGGCTGCCTGAAACTTATTTATCATAACGAGTATGGACGATTTCCCTGTACGAGAAGTGCTTTTAGGCAGCCTGAAATAAGGTTTCAAATATTCACGAAGTTAAAATGTTCTTTTATCGGCAACAGCAATTTCACACACAAAGCGATAAATTCTGCCGTATTCACAGGCGTAACAGGCAATTTTTTGTGCAATGGCGTATAAACGATATTGCGTTCGTGAAAAAGTGTTTTGTATGCGTCATTGTCGCTTTCTGGATATTGTGCGTCTAACCATTTGCCGTGTGCTTTGGCAATGATTTTATACAGAAAATCGTTTAATTCAGGCGGCACGGACGATAACCGCTTTTCATCTTCAACCCATTGTTTTAATTGATTTCTTTTCTCATCTTCATTTTTAGCAAACATGGCTTGAACGCATGCCCACGCCGATTGGGGGAAGAAATAAATCGGCTCACCCTGCCCTTTTTCATACTCGTTTAGCCACTCGCCCAAATATCGCTGTGCGTCTTCTTGTGTTATGGGCGACAAACACGCTTTTTTGCCTGCCGCAGGGCGATGAATAAGGGTGCTTATATCACGCCATTGAATATTCGCTGCCAAGTGTTCTAACCATAATAAAATCAATATATTAGG
>JAFWTP010000079.1 GCA_017518845.1 Neisseriaceae bacterium | reverse complement strand
TTTCGGCAGGCTTAAACGACAGGCGATATTGCGTATCCACAGGAAAACCGCCGTCATCTTCTTCATCAAAAATCTGCGGTGCATAGGGACTATTCAACGCCAAAACCGATGACTCATCAATCGCAGGATTGATTTCGGCGTGATACACCACACGCCAATCGTCTTGCCGTGTGGGATTATCGTAAAAGTTCATTTCATATATATTGCGTGTCATAAAAAACTGCAACAGCCCAGTTGTGGGAAAATCAGGCAAAGGCGGCATTTCGCTAAAATTGATTTGAGCGAGCAACAACAATTTATTTCCTTGTTTATCAACAGGATACGGCATTTCAGGCAGCCAATACGGCACACCGCCAAATTTGCTGGCAGTTAAAGGCAAATTATCCGCTTCTTTTATTTTAATTTTAATTGCCGTTTGAGCGGTTTGTTTTTCTAATTCTTTCAGTATTTGTTTGGTTTGTTCGTCTGTTAGTTGTTTTATTTTGTTTATTTTGGCTTTTTCTTGCATTTCTAACACTCTTTCTTTATCCGCCCAAAGGAAATATTCTAATTTTTGAATACTTATAGGAATATCTTTTAGTTTATAACTTTTGTATATAGTAAATAAATTTAATTTTTCTAATTGTGCAATACTTTCAGGTAAAGACGATAATTTTGAACAACCGCCTAAAATTAATTCTTCAAGATTATGCAAATTTCCAAAACTTTCGGGAAGGGTAATTAAATTTGCATTATAAATATTAAGCCTTTGTAAATTAGTTAATTTTCCAAAATTTTTAGGCAAATTATTTATTTTTGAATCAATATATAAATCTTGTAAATTATTTAATTTATCAATATTTTCAGGGAGCATAATTAAGTTAGGACACGCTAAATGTAATTCTGTTAAATTACTTAACTCATCAATACATTCAGGTAATACAGTTAATTGAACGCAAAATAACATTAACTTTTTCAATTTAGGCAACTGTTTAATATTTTCAGGAAATTTTTTCAACAACTTACTGGATATAGACAAACATACTAAATTGCTTAAATAACGAATACTATCAGGCAACGCATTATTGATTAAATTTGCATCAACTAAATTTAATGATTTTAATTCAGATAGACACTTTTTAAATTCAACAGGGTCAGTTATTGCTACTAATTTACGGCGAAGATTAAAAGAAGTACCATTATCATAATAAGAAGTGCCTGCTTTTACTTCAAGCAAGGCTTTCAACTCCGCCATTTCTTCCGCTGTTAATTCAAAATCTGCTTGCGTTTCCATTATCTATTCCTTTTCATTTAATCTTTCAGGCTGCCTGAAAACTATACTTTCACATTCTTCAAATAAGTTCGCATAGCGTCCATATACGCTGTATCTTCCAATAAAAATGCGTCGTGTCCGAATAGCGATTCAATTTCGGCGTACGATACATTTTTGCCGTT
The DNA here is from genome assembly GCA_017518845.1 of Neisseriaceae bacterium. Taxonomy (GTDB): domain Bacteria; phylum Pseudomonadota; class Gammaproteobacteria; order Burkholderiales; family Neisseriaceae; genus RGIG9985. The sequence goes on along the minus strand of JAFWTP010000079.1, from coordinate 2,666 downwards.
TTGAATCAAGGCACGCACAATTTCTCGTGAGCGGTCAGGGGCAAAACGCCAGTCGGAACTGAATGACACCACCAAAAAATTGGCTTGAACCTTTGCCAAAGCCTGTTTTAGGCTACCTGAAAAATCTGCCGCAGGGTCGAAATAATCCAGCGTTTTGGTGATGATTAAATAAGTGTTCGCGTCAAACACTTCGGCAAATTTATCGCCCTGATGATGAAGATACGATTCGATTTGAAAATCCACGCCAAAGTCAAATCGCAGAGCGTCTTCTTTGAGTTCTCGCCCAAATTTAAGCCCCAAGCCTTTTTCCGCTAAATAAGTGATATGCCCCATCATTCGAGCAATGCGTAAGCCGCGTCGTGGCACAACGCCGTGTTCGGCGTAGCGTCCTGCGTGAAAATCAGGGTCGGTTAAAATCGCCTGCCTTGCCACATCGTTAAACGCAATGTTTTGCGTGGAAAGTTTGGGGGAAGACGCAATCACCACTGCATGCCGAATGCGGTCGGGAAAATCAATCGCCCACTGCAAAGCCTGCATACCGCCCAAAGAGCCGCCAATCACCGCTGCCCACTGTTTGATACCCAAATAATCTGCCAAAGCCGCCTGCGATTTTACCCAGTCTTTCACCGTTACCACAGGAAAATCCGCCGCATAAGGCTTGCCTGTGGCTGGATTTTCCGACAAAGGTCCAGTCGAACCGTGGCAACCGCCCAAATTATTCAAGCCCACCACAAAAAATTTGTTGGTATCAATCGGCTTATTCGGCCCCACCATATTGTCCCACCAGCCCGCATATTTATCAGACGCATGATACCGCCCAGCCACATGATGATTGCCCGACAAAGCATGGCAAATCAGCACCGCATTAGAAGCGTTATCATTCAGCGTGCCGTAGGTTTCAATCATTAAATCAAAGCGTGGCAGCGTGTCGCCATTTTGCAAGATTATCGGCGTATCAAACGCTATTTTTTGAGCCGTAACAATGCCAATAGAAGATTCAGACATAGGTTTAATAAACAAGATAAAATAAACGCTTATTATATATTCATTTGCTCGCCATAATGATACGCACCATAGAAATATTTTTATTTTTGCTGATTGTCGGACTTTTGCTGTGGCAGTGGCTTACGCCGAAAAGACGGCAAAACATACACCGTCAGGCAAAAATCACAGCGGCAGCGATTGTGGCTGTGGCATTGATTTTGGTGCTAATCAGAATGTTTCAGGCTGCCTGAAAGTCTTTTATATTAAAAATATTCATATAAAACCGTAAAATTATGAAATTGCATAATAATCAAAATTAGCGGACAATATCGGCTAATCTTGGGTAGCATATACTTGCTATCTTTATTATCACTTTGATTTTTAAGGATTTTATTATGGCAATTACCACGCATATTTCGGGTTTTCCGCGAGTGGGTGCGAAACGCGAATTGAAGTTTTGTGTTGAAAAATATTGGAAAAATGAAGCGTCTGAACAAGATGTTTTGAATGTTGCAAAAGAAATTCGCAGCATTAACCGCAACTTACAAAAAGCCGCTGGCATTGATTTGGTGCCTGTGGGCGATTTTTCTTTGTATGACCATGTGTTAGACACGCAGGTTTTAGTGGGTGCCATTCCCGCCCGCTTTGGGTTTGACGCTCAAAATTTGTCGATGAAACAATACTTTGAGTTGGCTCGTGGTAATAAAGAACAGCCTGCGTTGGAAATGACCAAATGGTTCGACACCAATTATCATTATTTGGTGCCTGAATGGTCTGAAAATACTACATTCCAAGCGGTTTCAGGCAGCCTGAAAGCCCAAATTGTGGAAGCACAAAAAGACGGCGTTCAAGTGAAACCAACTATTGTGGGGGCATTGTCTTTGTTGTGGTTGGGCAAAACCAAAGGTGGTGAATTTAATCGTTTGAATTTGTTGGATAAACTCTTGCCTGTTTATCGTCAAATTTTGGACGAAATCAAAGCTTTGAATGTTGAATGGGTGCAAATTGATGAGCCGATTTTGGCGTTGGATTTGCCTGATGAGTGGTTAAATCAATTCCAAAAAGTGTATAACGAATTGTCGCAATCAGGTATCAAAATTTTGCTTGGCACTTATTTTGGCAGCGTTTCCGAACACATTGATTTAATGAACAATTTACCTGTGGCAGGCGTGCATATTGATTGCGTGCGTGCTCCTGAACAATTATCCGTATTTTCAGGCAGCCTGAAAGAAGATAAAGTCTTATCCGCAGGGGTAATTGACGGTCGCAATGTATGGCGTGCCAACTTGCGTCAAGTGTTTGATATTCTTAAACCTTTGGCGGATAAATTAGGCAGCCGCTTGTGGGTTTCGTCTTCTTGCTCCTTGTTACATTCGCCACAAGATTTGGGCGTGGAAGAAAAATTGTCAAGTGAAATCAAAGAATGGTTAGCCTTTGGCGTGCAAAAATTAGGCGAAATAGGCACCCTGAAAACCGCTTTAAATAACGGTTTAGACGCAGTTAGTGCTCAATTTGCCGCGTCCGATAAAGCAGCGAGAAGCCGTGCGAATAGTCCGCTCATTCATAAAGCAGAAGTCAAACAACGCATTGCGGCACTGCCTGCGAACGCCGACCAACGCCAAAGCGACTTTGCAACACGCATTAAGGCACAACAAGCAGTGTTGAACTTGCCCTTGTTGCCC
>JAFWTP010000078.1 GCA_017518845.1 Neisseriaceae bacterium | reverse complement strand
TTCTTCACGCATGACCATCAGTTCTTCGCCATCAACTTTGACGGTTTGACCGCTGTATTTGCCGAAAATCACTTTATCGCCCACTTTAATATCCAAAGGCAATCTTTCACCATTTTTCAGCAAGCGACCATTGCCCACAGCCAACACTTCACCCATATCAGGTTTTTCAGCGGCAGAACCTGGCAAAACAATACCCGAAGCGGTTTTTTCTTCGGCTTCTACGCGTTTAACGACAACACGGTCGTGTAAAGGACGGATTTTCATCAGAATATTCTCCAAAAAAATAAACACAAACGCCGCATTTCACACGGCGACATTCAAAGATGAACGGTATATAGTGGCAATTAAAAATATTTCAAGCGGTAAAAAGAAATTTTTTTCAGGCAGCCTGAAACAGTGAGCCATGAGCCATTTTATGTTTTGCCTTGTTGGACAAAACAAGCCCCAACGCTTACGCTCTGGGCAACATATTTGTAAGCGACCAGTCGCTAACAAATATTGTTGTTTTAGATAAGGCTTCGATTTTATTTTCAGGCTGCCTGAAAAATTAAAAAACACCTTTTGCTACTGTATTTTTTTTCATATTGAAAAAGCACCATTTTCATCACCCGCCCCTTGCTTTTAAGGCAAAATTAACCTTATTGATAAAGAATAACTAACACCCTAATTAGGGAATTTCAACATAAAGGAATCAGACAATGAAACATTTAACAACTGCTTTAATTTTGGCGTTATCGCTGACTGCGGCGAATGCTGAATACGATATATGGAAACCCGATACGCAACCGTATCACGAACCGCAAAACGCCGAGCGTTATGATGAACGCCAGTATCGTCAAAATGACCAGCATTTTGAGCAACATCATCAACGCTATATCTCGCACCAAAAGGCAGCAGAAATTGCCTTAAAAGCGTTTGAAAACAAATATCGCACACAAGGATTTGTGGAAGATATTGATTTTGAACATAAATTTAGTGGCGATTACTACGAAGTGGAAATCGAAGACAGACGCGGCAGAGATTACGAAGTGCGTTTGGACGCACAAACAGGCAAAGTGATATGGGTTAGACGCGATTATTAACGCATTATCGTCAGTAAAAAAACGGCAGATTATTCCTGCCGTTTTTATTTTTCAGGCTGCCTGAAAATATTTAATCTACTGTAATTATTTGATTTTTTATTGCCACACGGATTCGGAATGGCTAACGCCATTCCTTTAAATGAGCAATAGCCGTTGGCGATTTGTCGCCTACAGATATGCGTATTGCGAGACTGACGCAGTCAGTCGTGGCAATCCCGATTCTGTTTTTAAAGAGATTGCGTGAGCAATCTCGAATCCGTGTGGCATTTTAAAAACTTATCCATACAGCCCCGTAGGGGCAATAAACGATTTCATTTTCTAAAATTTTTTTGTTTTATCAACGACTTGCGTCGTTATGGTGGATAGCCTGCCCACCCTATAACGAACACTTTTTTTGTTGCAGATTGAGTTTTGCAAAGGTTTCAGGCTGCCTGAAAATATTTTAAAACATTTGAAAAATCAAGTTATTAAACACCATTAACACGCCGATAATTGGGGTGAGTATTTTCCATAATAAGCCTGTTAAAAGCAAAATCAGCACAATCCAAATGCCGTAGGGTTCGATTTTGTTGAATTGGAAAGAATATTTGGCAGGTAAAAAGGTGTCCAAAACGCGTCCGCCGTCCAAAGGCAGAATCGGCAGCATATTCAGCACAAACAAAGCTGCGTTAAGTACGATACCAAACTGGCTCATCAAACCCAATGGTGTGCCCATGTTTTGTGGCACATATTTGGCGATAATCGCCATAATCAGCCATGCAATCATCATCGCCAAATTCGACAAAGGTCCAGCCAAAGCGGTGATTCGCATGCCAACGCGTACATTTTTGAAATTGCGGGTGATAATCGGCACAGGCTTTGCCCAGCCGAAAATCATCGGCATACCGCCCATAGCCATGGAACTGCCTGCCATTAACAGTGGCACTAAAATGGTGCCAATGGGGTCAATATGGGCAATGGGGTTGAGTGTTAGCCGTCCTAATTGCTCGGCGGTCTTGTCACCAAAATGGCGAGCGGCGTAAGCGTGGGCGGCTTCGTGTAAGGTAATTGCCAAAATTAACGGCAATATCATCAGTAAAATAATGCGTAAATTCAAATCCATAGATTTAATCTCTATTGTAAAACCATTGTGTAACAAGGCTTGGCTACTTGTTTCTCTTGTTGCAACGCATTATAGCAAAGTGGGAAGAAAAGGGCGAAATCCTGTATCATAGCGACATGCAAGCGTGTATGTTTGTCTGTTTTTTGGAAAAAATGTATGGGAAAAACAATAAATTGATTTGACAATAACATTTTCAGGCAGCCTGAAAATAAAAAATAGTTAAAAATCAGTTTATTAGAAATTCCCATTTTTTCATTTTTGCGTCAATCGCATTCTTACAAGGAGTCTCACTATGGCAGATTTTGACACTGGTTTAGAAAGATGCCAAGCCAACTTTTCGGCTTTGTCCCCGATTGAATTTTTCGTGCGTACTTCCGAAGTGTATCCGCACAAACTCGCCATTGTACATGGCAGTATCCGCCGCACTTGGGGCGAAACTTACGACCGTTGCCGCCGCTTGGCTGTTGCCCTGCGTCAATTTGGTGTGAAACGCAATACAACCGTTGCCGTTTTGTGTCCGAATACCCCTGAAATGGTAGAGTGCCATTTTGGTGTGCCTATGTCAGGCGGCGTTTTGAATACGCTCAATATCCGCTTGGACGCAGAAGGTTTGATTTTCTGCTTAAAACACGGCGAAGCCAAAGTGTTGATTATCGACAGCGAATTTCTGCACCATTTACCTGCCATTCGCGATGCCCTGCCCGCTTTGTTAGTTGTGCAAGCCAACGATATTTTAGGTCCGCAAGTGCCGTTGTCCGAAGACGCGGATATGGACTACGAAAGTCTATTGAAATCAGCCAAAAATATGCACAACTGGCAACTGCCCGATGACGAATGGGACGCCATTGCCTTAAATTACACATCAGGCACAACGGGCGACCCCAAAGGCGTGGTGTATCATCATCGCGGTGCGGCGTTAAATGCACTGTCGAACATTATCGAATGGAATATGCCCCGTTACCCTGTTTATCTTTGGACACTGCCCATGTTCCACTGCAACGGCTGGTGTTTCCCTTGGACGATTGCCGCACGGGCTGGCGTGAATGTGTGCTTGCGTAAAGTAGATGCTGCCACTTGCTTTGACTTAATCCGCCGTGAAAAAGTGGGCTATTACTGTGCCGCACCGATTGTGCATAAAACACTCGCCGAAGCCCCAGACGAAATGAAAGCAGGCATTACCCACAAAGTCAAAGGCGAAATTTCAGGAGCCGCACCGCCAGTGGCTGTATTAGAAGCCATGGAAAAAATCGGCTTTGAAATCACCCATGTATATGGCTTAACCGAAGTGTATGGTCCGTCTTCCGTGTGCGTGGAACGCGAAGAATGGAAAGACTTAACACTTGAAGAGCGAGCCGCCAAAAAATCGCGTCAAGGCGTGCGTAATATGTTGCAAAACGCCATGATGGTCTTAAACCCCAGCACTATGGATATTGTGGAAAACGATGCCAAAGATATGGGCGAAATTATGTTCCGTGGCAACTTGGTGATGAAAGGCTACCTGAAAAACCCCGAAGCCACACAGGAAGCGTTCTCACACGGCTGGTTCCATACGGGCGATTTGGCAGTGTTGGACGAAGAAGGCTTTGCTCAAATTCGCGACCGCAGTAAAGACATCATTATTTCAGGCGGTGAAAACATTTCCAGCGTGGAATTAGAAGATGTTTTATACAAACACCCGAATGTATTAGCCTGTGCGATTGTCGCCGTGCCAGACGAAAAATGGGGCGAAGTGCCTGTGGCATTTATCGAACTCAAACAAGGGGCAACTTGGACAGAAGCCGAAGTTATTGAATATTGCCGTGCCAATATGGCAAGATTCAAAGTGCCGAAAAAAGTTATCTTCCAAGAACTGCCTAAAACCGCAACCAGTAAAGTACAAAAATACGAACTGCGTAAGCGTGCCAAAGAAGCCGTGGGCATTAAATCATAGGCTTTCAGGCAGCCTGAAATAAAAAACGACAGTTGAACAACTGTCGTTTTTTATAGTCAAACAACTTCAAAATACAAAAAATAAAAATAATGCACCGTGCATAAATATGCTACAACTTTAATTTAATCCTGTGTGTCATTACGAGCCTTGACGAAAGTCAAGGCGTGGTAATCCAGTGAAAAATCGCAGATTTTTCACCAACGCCGCAAGGCGTTGTAACGACAAGGTTCATAAGCAATTCAGATTGCCTGAAATGATAACAGATACGACCGTTACAACGCCTGTGGCGTTGATGAATTGCTATGCAATTCATTGGATTGCCACGACAGGACTTCGTCCTGTCTCACAATGACACAGTTTTTAACATTTTGAAGTTGTTTGACTATAGTTGGGCGATTATTTTTCAGGCAGCATGAAATCCACAAAAAAACAGCCCATTTGGGCTGTTTTGTGTGTGGATAACCTACCTTAACCTGCAACAGGGTACGCGAAGTAAATGTAAGTTCCCAAAACAACGGCAGACAAAATTGCCAAGATTAAACCGCATTTGACCATTTCCATTTGTTTGATTTTGCCTGTACCAAACACAATAGCGTTGGGCGGTGTGGCAACAGGCATCACAAATGCACAAGATGCACCGATACCGATGATGATAATCAAGGTTTCTTTGGGTAAGCCCATTTGTGCGGCAATCGCACCAAATACAGGCACCAACAATGCGGCAGACGCGGTGTTTGATGTAAATTCGGTAATCGCAATCACAAATGCGGCGACCAACATCATCAGCACCCAAGTGGGAATACCTGCAAACATACCTGCAAAGGTTTTGCCCAATACATAAGCCGCACCTGAATTATCTAAAATCATGCTTAAAGTTAAACCGCCACCGAACAGAATTAACACGCCCCATTCTGTGTTTTCAGCAATGTCTTTCCATTTAGCCAAACCCAAAGTAACAATCGCAATGGCGGCAGAAACCGCTACAAATGCGTCAGCCAATCGTGGTAAGAAAACGGTTTGGTCAGGGATTTTCCATTTATTTGCCTTAACTGTTTCCAATGCAGCACTACACTCGTTGGTTAAATTCATAAACCATGCTGAATTTTCAGACATATTACACACATTCATTACGGCTTCCACTGTTTTGAAATAATCATTCAAAGGTTTGGTGAAACACCATAACAATGCGGCACACAAGAATACAATCGCCGTCATAATGCGGGTGCGAGTCCAAGGAATATCTTCGGCATGAATTTCGATTTTTTGATTGAGTTTCGGACGGAAAACCACATACATACATACCAACATTAAAGGCAAGAGTATGCACATAATCGGCAAGCCCACTTTCATCCAGTCGGCAAATTCATAGCCCAATGCTTTGGACGCAATGGCGTTTGGCGGCGAACCGACCAAAGTGCCTAAACCGCCGATAGACGCAGAATAAGCAATACCCAACAGAATAAATACCACGGTGTTGCGGTCTTTTTCCATATCAATGTTTGCCAAAATACCCATTGCCAAAGGCAACATCATTGCCGCAGTGGCAGTGTTCGATACCCACATAGACAAAGCAGCCGTTGCCAAGCAGATTAACACCGCCGACACACCCAAGTGATGACGCGACAAAGAAATCAGCCACAAGGCGATTTTTTTATCTAATTTTTGAATGTGCAAAGCAGTGGCTAATGCAAAACCGCCAAAGAAAGTGTAGATAATCGGGTCAGCAAATGGTGCCATTACATCTTTGATTGCAAATGCTTTTACGCTTGTAATGGAAACCAACTCACCCGTAGCACTTTTTTCATAGGCGTTTTTGGTAACACCAATCAATAAGGCTGTAATGGGAACAATTAACGAAGTTACGGAAATATGCACGGCTACGGTCAGCCACAATGCCGCAATAAACAGCAATAATGCCAAACCTTTACGCGTGCCCGCATTGACGATGTCCGAATCGGGCAACCAACTGCCCAACATTTTATAAAAGCCGAAAGATACCAAAGCGGCAACAGCAATGATAATCAAACCCCGCATGGGAAATGGATTATCTTTTTCTGACGCTTCTAATGGTTCAATGTGTTCTTCTTGCAAGTCTTTGTTTTCCTGCATAAAAAGCTCCTACCTGAATAAGACTAAAACCATGCCAAAAACAAATCGTTTTCGACAACAACTTCCCCTCGAAAATCTTTTGGAGTGTTTCTAAAAATCAAACCAGCGGGTTGTGGGTTTATGTCTTCACAAGCAAGGGTAGGAGCATTGTGAATCAAGGCGTTATCAGGATTTTGTCCTGCATTTGCATATAACATTGTTCAATTTAAGGCAGCCTGAAAAAACCGCCGATAAAATTGTCAATGAGATTTTTTAGAAATCTCTTTTTATAGAAATTTGCCGATTATAGCCTATTTTTACCGTCTGTCGGTGATTTTTTTGCATTGCAGAATGGATAAATATAGGCTTTCAGGCAGCCTGAATACAAAAAACGCCTATCGTTAAGATAAGCGTTTTTAATCAATTAATCACATGGCGTTAATCACAGCATCGCCCATTTCAGAACACGACACAATGTTCATACCTTTTTCGGCAATGTCGGCGGTGCGATAGCCTTGTTGTAAAACGCGTCTTACGGCGTTTTCAATGCGGCAAGCGGCTTGTTCGTTATTCAAACTATAACGCACAAGCATGGCGGCAGACAAAATGGTTGCCAATGGGTTGGCTTTGTTTTGCCCAGCAATATCAGGAGCCGAGCCGTGAGACGGCTCATACAAGCCCTTGCCTGTTTCGTTCAAAGACGCAGACGGCAACATACCGATTGAACCTGTCAGCATAGATGCTTGGTCAGACAAAATATCGCCAAAAATATTGCCTGTAACCACGACATCAAACTGTTTTGGATTTTTCACCAGTTGCATGGCGGCATTATCGACATACATATGATTGAGCGTAACATCGGGATATTCACGGTTCAAATCAGTCATAATTTCTTTCCACAATTCAGTGGTTTCTAAAACATTTGCTTTATCGACTGATGTGAGTTTCTTATTGCGTTTTTGGGCAGCAGCAAAAGCAATATGACCAATGCGGCGGATTTCGCTTTCCGTGTAA
>JAFWTP010000003.1 GCA_017518845.1 Neisseriaceae bacterium | reverse complement strand
GGGTGTATGCAATTTGGCACAAATGTTTGCGGTTGTTTTATCAATTTTCAAAATACGATATTCAAAAAAAGGTTTCACAAAATTTTCAAACCATTGTCGCAAATTGTTACCCTGAATAGGGTCTTTGCGTTCCATTTGCATAACGCCGCGTTCAATTTCCATTAACACCACAACCGAAGTGTAACAGTCTTTGCGGTGAATGGTTTCAGCCCATTTGGCAAAGTTTGGATTGATTTTTTTACTCGGCGTTAAGCGTAATTCGCTAATCACATTCGTGTCTAAAAACAGTTTCATAATTCGCTGTCTCGCCGAGATTTCTGCTCACTTCTGGGTGTAATTTCTAAATCAATATCCGCCCAAGCAGGATTGCCATTTTTAAAATAATCAAATAGCGTAATGGTTTGATTAGAATGGCTTTTATTTATATTTAAGTTCAACATATTTATTAGTGATGAATAAATATCTTGCTGTTGTTCTTTTGATAACTGTCCATACAGCGTAGAAATTTCCTGTGGCGAATGCGTAACAATGCTTGGCATAATGCACTCCTTTTTAGCAAACCATTCAATCTTTCAGGCTGCCTGAAACTTATTTTCGTCTTGCTTTTTTCACGCTTTTTTGGCATTCGCCGCAAGTGCCGTATAAGTACATGGCGTGGTCAATAATTTCGTAGCCGTGTTCTTCTGCCACATCGTCTTGCAATTTTTCAATGCGGTCATCGCAAAATTCGGTGATTTTGCCGCAACGCACGCACACCAAATGGTCATGATGATTGCCGCGGTCTAATTCATACACCGCCTTGCCCGTGTCGAAATTATGACGCATTAAAATGCCCGCTTCTTCAAATTGAGCCAAAACGCGATACACCGTTGCCACGCCGATATTTAAGTCTTCTTCCAAAGTCAGGCGATAGACATCTTCGGCACTTAAATGCTCTTCGGGGTGTGTTTCAAACAGGCTTAAAATTTTCAAACGCGGCCCAGTTACTTTCATGCCCAAACTGCGGATTTGTTCTGTATGACCCATAGCGATTTCCATTTCTAATGTCGTCAAAAAATGTTTATAATGCAAGGTTTGCACAAACTGAAATATTATCATTAAATATCATAAAAAGGTCAAATTGTGAAAAAATTTTTGCTGTTGCTGTTGCCTGCGTTGTTTGTGGCAGGCTGTTCTTCCGAACGCATTTCGCATTTTCCGTCTTATAAACTCACCGTGCCGCAAGGCAATGTGGTTGATGAAGAACGGCTGGCTATGCTCTCGTCTGGCATGACAAAATCCCAAGTGCAAATGTTGCTTGGCACGCCCTTGTTGCAAGACCCATTTCATCAAAATCGCTGGGATTATCCGTATGCGATGAGCCGCAACGGTATCGTAAAACAACGATCAACCGTATCGCTTTATTTTGACGGCGATATTTTAAGCCGTGTGGAAAAATCAGGAGATAACCATGAATAAACGCCATATCGCATTAAGCGGCGTGGGCGGCAGAATGGGCAAAGCCTTAATCGAAGCCGTGTCGATGAATGATAACGCCGTTTTGACAGGTGCATTAGAACACGCCGCCTCCCCGATTTTAGGGCAGGACGCAGGTTTGTTAGTCGGCAAAAACACGGGTATCAGCGTGGTTGCCGATATGGATACCGCTTTGGCAAACGCCCAAGTGGTGATTGACTTTTCACGCCCTGATGGCACCCTGAAATTGTTGGACGAATGCGTCAAACGCAATATTCAAATGGTCATCGGCACAACGGGGTTTGATGAAGACGGTAAAGCCAAAATTCGTGCGGCAGCCGAAAAAATCGCCATCGTTTTTGCCCCAAATTTTAGCGTTGGCGTGAATTTACTGTTTGCACTCATCGACCAAGCCGCAAGAGTATTGAATGACGGCTACGACATTGAAGTCATCGAAGCCCACCACCGCCACAAAATAGACGCACCGTCAGGCACAGCGTTAAGAATGGGCGAAGTGTTGGCAAACGCCACTGGCAGAGATTTAAAACAATGTGCCGTATATGCCCGTGAAGGCGTTACAGGCGAACGAGACCCCAACGCCATCGGCTTTGCCACAGTGCGTGGCGGCGACATTGTCGGCGACCACACTACACTCTTTGCCACAGACGGCGAACGAGTAGAAATCACCCACAAAGCATCGTCCCGCTTAACCTTTGCCAACGGAGCAGTGCGTTCCGCCTTATGGTTAGCAAATAAAAACAACGGCTTATACGATATGCAAAATGTGTTGGGGTTAAGATAGCGTATGGTGGGTTTCTAACCCACCATAACGCAGTTACTTTATAGGGTGGGTTTCCAACCCACCAAAACGCAGTTATGTTGTAGGGTGGGTCTTCGACCCACCATAATGCCACACGGATTCGATTTTGCTGACGCAAAATCTTTAATATATCTTATCAGGAAAACCGTTAGGTTTTCCGAATCCGTGTGGTATAGTCAATTCATACCAAAATCATGCAGCGTTGTTTCGCCTTGCTGTATTATTTATACTGTCGTAGGCGTTACGCCTTGCCTGCTTTTGGACTGAATTGACTATAATAAAAATTATTTCAGGTAGCCTGAAAAATAGAAAGTGAAACACCATGAGCAGTACGCCGATTTACATTTTACTCACCCTTGCCATAATTTTGGCAAATGCCCCATTTTTTCTGCCACGACTGTTTGGTGTGATTAAAATCAACAAAAAACACTTTGGATTCATATTATTAGAGTGGATAGTCGCCTATTTTATCGTGGGCATTGTGGCGTATTTTTTAGAAAAAAACATCACCACACCACACAAACAAGGCTGGGCGTTTTATGCCGTAACACTGGCATTGTTTGCCACCGCCGCTTTTCCAGGTTTTGTTTATAAATACTTTTGGCGTAATAAAAAATGACACAACGCCAAAAATATCTATTAGGCATTATTGCCTGCACAGTGGGTTTTATTTTAATTGTCTTAATGGCAAGTCTATTGTTTTTCAAAGGCTTTAACCGAGCCGCCTTTGTGTGCGTTCTGCCTGCTTTATTGATGATATTGGGACAAGTTTTTTGTATATTAAAAATAGCGAAAAGATAATGAGCAATTAGCGTTTTTTCAGGCTGCCTGAAACTTATCTAAAAATAATCGTCCTGCCGTAAGGCAGGACATAAAATTTAATTGCTCATTGCTCATTTCTCATTACTAATTGCTCATTGCTTATTATTTTCTCATTTTATATCCACTTTTTAATAAGGCTAACATTAAAATGGACAGCACAATTAAAAAGAATAACACCACGCAGGCTGAAAAATAGGGGGATATATCGGATTGACCGAAAAAGCCAAAACGAAAACCGTCTATCATATAAAACAGTGGATTAAATCGGCTTAATGTTTGCCAAAATGGTGGTAAGCCGTTAATGGAATAAAATACGCCTGATAAAAAGGTTAAAGGCATAATTAAAAAGTTTTGGAACATGGCTAATTGGTCAAATTTTTCGGCAACCACGCCTGCTAATAAACCGAATATACCCATAACCGCACAAGCGGATAAGGCAAAAAAGATAATCCATAATATATTTTGTGGCATGGGTAAGCCGAAAAAGGCGGTTACCAAAATAACGCCTAAACCCACAAGCAAACCGCGTAATATTGCCGCTCCAACATAGGCACAAAAGAACTCCATATACGAAATTGGGGTGAGTTGTATAAAAATTAAATTGCCTGTAATTCTTGATTGAATTAAACTACTGGAAGTATTGGCAAAGGAATTATTTAACATCGACATCATTGCCAAACCTGGAATTAAAAAAGCGGTATAAGACACACCTGGCATAATGTCTTCTCGCCCTTTCATCACATAAGAAAAAATCAGTTGATACAATAATGCACTGATAACGGGTGCGGAAATGGTTTGCAGAGAAACTTTCCAAAATCTTAATACTTCTTTTTTGAAGAGTGTGTAAAAAGCGGTGTAGTTCATTTTTAATTTTCTTTCTCTTCATTCATTAAACGCACAAATACGCTTTCTAAATCATTTTCTAATAATTTAATATTTTCAATTTCAATATTTTCTTGTTGTAATAAATTCAATGCATCTGTTAATTGATTGTAATGGTTAAAATGCAATATAAACTCGCTGTTTTTATTGTCTATTTTGTATTTTTCTAATTGTTCAGGCAGCCTGAAAATATTGAATGCGGCTGTAATGCCGTTGTCATCGTGCAATAATTTTTCGGTGTCGTCCAACGCCACTAATTTGCCGTTTTTCATCATCGCAATGCGACTGCACAGGTTTTGGGCTTCTTCTAAGTAGTGTGTGGTTAAAATAACGGTGTGTCCGTCTTGATTTAAGCGGCGGATAAACGCCCACAGGTTTTGCCGCAGTTCAACATCAACACCAGCAGTGGGCTCGTCCAAAACAATCACGGGCGGTTTATGCACTAATGCTAATGCAACCATTAAGCGGCGTTTCATACCGCCTGAAAGGTTGCGGCTATTGACTTTGGCTTTATCGGTTAAGCCTAAATGGTGCAGAATTTCGTCTATCCAGTCGTCATTTTTAGCAATGCCAAAATAGCCTGATTGAAACTT
>JAFWTP010000077.1 GCA_017518845.1 Neisseriaceae bacterium | reverse complement strand
GCCGCCTTGCCCCGCTTTACAGGCTTGCCGCACCGCACAGAAAAAGTGGGCGAGAAAAACGGCGTGGTGTTTATTGATGATTCCAAAGGCACAAATGTGGGGGCAACCGCCGCCGCCATTATGGGCTTAAATCAGCCGATTATCTTGATTGCAGGCGGCTTGGGCAAAGGGCAAGATTTTGCTCCTTTGGCAGAAGCCGCAATCGGCAAAGTGAAAGCCACATTTTTAATTGGCAAAGACGCACCATTAATAGAAAAAGCGTTTCATAACAAAGGCTTAAAAACAGAATTTTGCCAAACTTTGCCAGAAGCGGTGGAAAAAAGTTTTCAGGCAGCCTCATCGGGCGATTGTGTTTTATTAAGCCCAGCCTGTGCCAGTATGGATATGTTCCGTGATTACGCACACCGTTCTGAAATATTTATCGAAAGTTTTAAGGCATTGAAATGAATGGAAAAACAGACATTTTACGACAAACCAAATTGTTAAAAGAAAATATGGATTACCCTTTATTGTGGGTTATGCTTATTCTTTTGTCTTTTGGTTTAATTATGGTTTATTCTGCCACGATTGCAGGACACGAAGCCGCACGCGTGAATAATCCGCAATATTATTTAATTCGTCAAGGCGTGTTTATTTCTGCTATTGGCATTATGTGTTATGGCTTATTTAGAATACCGATGTCTTTTTGGAAAAAAGCCACACCGTACTTAATTGCCTTATCCATTGGTTTATTGGTTTTAACTTTAATGATAGGCACTTCGGTTAAAGGTGCAAAACGCTGGATAAATTTAGGCTTTTTCTCACTACAATCATCTGAATTATTTAAAATTGCGGTGATTTTGTATTTATCCAGTTTTATCACCCGCCATTATGAAAGTATTAACGATATTAAAAAAGTATGGTGGATTGCGATTGTGCCTGTTTTGGGAATGAGTTTAATTTATCTCACCAAAGACTTGGGTTCAGTTGTGGTGATTATGTGTATTATTATTGCCTTAATCTTAATGGCTGGTATGAAAATGAAATGGTTTATTACCGTTATTTTAATTTCTCTGCCATTATTATTAGCGGCAATTTTAACGCAAAGTTATCGCATTAAACGCATGGTTTCATTTATTGACCCATTGCAAGACGCTTTGGGCAAGGGTTATCAACTGTCGCACGCACTCGCTGCCGCAGGGCGTGGCGGCTTGTTTGGCAAGGGTTTGGGCAACAGTTTGGAACGCTTTTACCTGCCCGAAAGCCACACCGACTTTATTTCGGCGATTATTGCCGAAGAATTGGGCTTACTCACCGTTATCGGCGTGGCGATGGTATTTATTTGGCTGGTGTGGCGGGCGATTACCATTGGCAAACGCGCCCAAAGCCTGAATTCGTTTTATTCGTCCTATATTGCCTACGGCGTGGGCGTGTGGTTGGGCGTGCAAAGTTTCTTCCATATCGCCGTTAATTTGGGTATGTTACCAACCAAAGGCTTGACCTTGCCGTTTATTTCCTACGGCGGCTCGTCTATGTTAGCGACAATGGTAGCGATGACACTTCTTTTGCGAGTGGATTACGAAAACCGCCGCCAGTTGCGGGGGTATAAGGTGTAACTTGTTTCAGGCTGCCTGAAAGGTTTTCAAGCTGCCTGAAATTATATTATTCTTCGTTTAGATGATAATGCTTTACATTTTTCTTGGGGAAAGTTTTTCAGGCAGCCTGAAAATGCTTAAATCCGTTATAATAAATCGTTTTTATGCCTGAAAAATTAAATTAAAAGGAATAGATAATGAATACGCAAGCAGATTTTGAATTAACAGCGGAAGAAATGGCGGAGTTGAAAACCTTGCTTGAATTAAAAGCAGGCACTATGTCTTGGGATAATGGTGTTTCTTTTAATCTTCGCCGTAAATTAGTGGCAATAACTGACCCTATTCAATTTAAAAAGCGTCTATCTGAATTAAAATCATTAAATTTAGTTGATGAAAACTTAATCAATAATTCCTTGCCTGATAGTATTCGTTATTTAAGCAATTTAGAATGGTTATCTATTCGTGGGAAGTTGTTGAAAAAATTACCTGAAAGCATTGTTGAATTAAAACAATTACGCACTTTACATATATCTGGCTCTTTTCGTAGTCTTGAATGGATTAGCAGTGAATTAAGCGAATTACCTAAAAACATAGGACAACTTAAAAATTTAGAAGAATTACATTTGCAAGGTTGTCATAGCATAAAAGAATTACCTAAAAGTATGATGCAATTAAACAATTTGAAAAAATTATCTTTATCAAGTTGTCAAAATCTTATCACACTTCCTGAAAATATTGGACAATTAAACAATTTACAAGAATTGCATATTAGAAATACAAATATTTTCAGGCTGCCTGAAAGCATTGGGCAGTTACATAATTTAAAAACATTTTATTTATCTGATTGTGAAAATCTGACCGAATTACCTGAAAGCATTGCAGGCTTAAAAAATTTAACACTTTTTCATATTAGAGATTGTGAAGAAATAAGCACTATTCCTGATAACATTCAAAAAATGCCGTGTTTTGTTAATCACGATGAACGAAGAGCAGAAAACGAACGCCGAATGGCAGAATTAGAACTTAAAAAATCCAAAATAAAACAACTAACAGACGAACAAACCAAACAAATACTAAAAGAATTAGAAAAACAAACTGCTCAAACAGCAATTAAAATTAAAATCAAAGAAGCGGATAAACTGCCCTTAACAGCAAGTAAGTTTGGCGGTGTGCCGTATTGGGATATAAAAACGCCGTATCCTGTTGATAGTGGGGGCAATAAAATGATATTGCTCGCTCAAATCAATTTTGCCGAAATGCCGCCCTTGCCTGATTTTCCACAACAAGGATTGTTGCAGTTTTTTATGACTCGCAATGTCTATGAAATGCCATTTTACGACAATCCAACACAACAAAAAGATTGGCGTGTGGTTTATCATACAAATATTGATGAAAATATCCAAGAAAAAGCGGTTTTGGCATTAAATATTCCCTACGCACCACAGATTTTTGATGAAGAAGATGACGGCGGTTTTCCTGTGGATACGCAATATCAACTGATTTTCAAAAAAACCCAAATTCGCATAGGCATGGAGTGTGTGGGCTTTTATAAATCATTGAAAAACGCTGCCAAAGAAGTGGGGATTAAGTTAAATCAAAAAGATTTGGTTGATTTGGTGTTTGACGACAAGTATTACGAGCAAATCAAACAGCATAATGTGGAACATTTAATCGGCGGCTACCCTGATTTCACCCAAACCGACCCCAGAGAGATGCGAAGATACAAAAAACACAGTGTCTTGTTGTTGCAAATTGAAAGCGATGAAGGCATTATGTGGGGAGACTGCGGCGTGGGCAATTTCTTTATTAAACCCGATGACTTGAAAAAACAAGATTTTTCCAAAGTGTTGTTTAATTGGGATTGTTGTTAAACAGCGTTCAGGCTGCCTGAAAAAGTAGAAAGACCATTATGAGCAAAACATTTTTAATCGCCGCAGGTGGCACGGGGGGACATATTTTTCCTGCTCTCGCCGTAGCACAATCCTTGCAAAAACAAGGACATAACATTGTTTGGTTAGGCAGTGAAAACGCTATGGAAACGCGTTTGGTGCCTAAATACAATATTCCTTTGGAAACCGTTGCCATTAAAGGTATTCGTGGCAATGGCATTAAACGCAAATTGGCGTTGCCTTTTACACTCATCAAAACCATAATCGCTACAAAAAATATTATTAAAAAACATAATATTAGTGCAGTTGTCGGGTTTGGCGGATTTGTGTCTTTTCCCGCAGGTGTTGCCGCAAAATTAAGTGGTATTCCTTTGATTATTCACGAACAAAATGCGATTGCGGGTTTGTCGAATAAAACGCTTGCCAAAATCGCCACACGGGTTTTATCCGCCTTTCCTACGGCGTTTCCGCAATATGCAAATGGCGTTTTGGGTAATCCTGTTCGGGCAGAAATTGCCGCTATGAATGAGCCTGCCGAACGCTTTGCTCATCGTTCAGGCAGCCTGAAACTGTTGATTGTCGGCGGCTCATTGGGGGCAAAAGTGTTTAACGAGCGGCTGCCTGAAATTTTATCCGCCGTGCCAGCAACACAACGCCCCGAAATCACGCACCAGTGCGGCAAAGACAATAGCGAAAGTGTGCAAAATCGCTACACCGAATTAGGCATTAACGCTCAATGCACTGATTTTATTGATGATATGCTGTCGGCTTATGCCAATGCCGATTTCATCATCTGCCGAGCAGGGGCTTTGACGATTGCCGAACTTGCCGCCGCAGGCTTGGGCGGCATATTGGTGCCATTTCCCTTTGCGGTTGATGACCATCAAACCCAAAACGCACAATATTTAGTGCAAGGAAAAGCAGCATTGTGCATACCACAACCCGAATTTACCGTAGAAAAAATCAGCAAACAAATCAGTGAATTAAGCCGAGAAACCTGTTTAGAATGGGCAACCAACGCCCGAAAATTAGCCAAACCACATGCGGCAGATGATATTGCCGCAGTGGTTTTGGAATGTGTGAAATAAAGTTTCAGGCAGAGGAGCACATAAAATCATCTATTAATGAGCAAACAGTTAATGTGAAAACAAGAAAGAACCATGGAACACACAAAACATTTTTTGGCTTATATCACACCTGTTTTTGTTTAAAAATTTCCCTGATTTAGATATTGACCTAAAAAAAATCGTTGGGTTGAACAACACCTAACGAAGTATTGCTATGTGGAATATATTGTACTTATTAGTTGAATGCGCAAAATACCTAAAATATCCAGTATTCTCATTGTCAAACATCGTTTGTACTTAACCAATTTGTGTTATTTTAAGCACTATTTATCCCATCTGAAATTATTTTGTAACTATTGGTGGATCTTCTAATAATTGATTTAAAGGAACAGTATCTCCATCATAATGTAAATGCTTAGAGCCATCTACCTTGCGATAGACTAATACTTGAATATTTTCATCTATTTTTTCACACCAAAAACAATAATTCGGATTTAGATGTCTTTCTTTAATATCTAACCATTCGGTAAAAGCATAAATAAAATTAAAGCCACTTTTTTGTGTTTTAATAATTTTATGTTCTGTACTATCAGAAGAGATTTGAAACATAGGTACCAAAAAAGATTGACGATAATCTTTATCGTAAATGGCATGGCGAAGTGTCGTATATCTCTTTTGACTACCATTTTCACTACTGGTTAAAGCATGATCAGAAAAAAACATAATGGAATAGGAACCATATTTATTTAATATTTCGCTCAATTGTTTTAAGCGTTGATCGTCTTCATAAATAGATTGCAAATAACAATCTATATCACCAATGTTTACATTAAATTGTGGTTTGTTTTTTAATTTTTCACAATATGGTTCATGTTGTCCATATAAATGAATAATGAACAGATTAGCCTGATTATTTTCTTTTGATTTACTTGGCTTTTGCAAAATATCTGATAATTTTACTAACAATTCATCATCTTTTAATGTTTCTGCACCTTTCAAATCAACATAATCCGATTGATTGGCTAACGGTGTTATTTGTGCTGTCCAACCACTATTGTTATTAGAAATCCAATGCGTTTTCAAACCTGCTTTTTTGGATAATTGAATAATATTACCAAAAAATACATCAGAATTATCTGCCATTTCATTATCTGGTTTCCAATATAAACTATGCATTAGACTATTATCTGTATAACCTGCTGTTGAATAATAAGCGTCAATGAATATGCCATTAACATTATCTAAAAATGGAGTAGTTTGTAAAGGATAACCATAAACAGACATGTAATCTGCTCTCATACTTTCACCAATTACCAATACATAATTTTTATATTTAGGAACATAAGGTTCACTCAATATCCATTTATTTTGGCTATCTGCTTTAATGCGTGCTAATTGATTAGTACGATAATCTTGCCAAGAGTAATATGTATCGTGATAAATAAGCGAATATGGAATTAATTTTATGGAATATGCAGAGAATATAAAATAACTATAAATAGCAAAAGAGAAAAAAGTAATAAGGTACAAAACAGATAATACCATATTTCCATGTATTCTTTTATATTCAAAATAAGCGATTATAACAATAAAAAAAACAAAAATAAAAAACAAATATGGGTAGAAGAACATATCAACCCAATCCAACAAAAATTCCATATCTAAAAAATTAACCGCATAATAATACCACACATACATAGACATATATACAAACACATATACAAATATATTCATAACTGAAATTATTTCTTTTTGATTTTTGTTGAATATTTTAATGTTTCTTGCTGTTTTTAACAACAAGTAAATAACAACAACAAAAGCAAATTGACCTATAAAATACTTATAGGGAATCAATGAGAAAAAATCTTTACTTTCAGATAGGTTTGTGCCAATCAATGAAGATATAATGTTATTATTAACTCGTCCCCATATTCTACCAACAGGAAAATAAATTGTAGAGACAATACCATGTATTAAAACTAAATAACGAAATACCTGATAATTGAATATAAATAATGGCAATAAAAATATGACAAATATAAAAACAATATTTGCTACATTTAATTGAAAACCACCACTTAATAATGAAAGACAGGAAAAAACACATAATAAGCATAAGAACAAAATAAACTTACCCAAATCGTTCTGTACAATATGAATAATTTTATTCTTGAAAACACATAATATCTTCGTCAATAAATAATTATTGGATATTTGTGTGCAATCTGAATACATTCAATATCTCCCTATCTTTTCAATCTACCTAAAAATTTATTAAAGAATCATTCCACACTCAATACCGCTGCCATCTCATCAGCAATCCGCCCAGCAAACTCCACCACGCTCATTTGTCCTAAATCATCGCCTTTTTGACGCACGGCGATTTTGGTTTGTTCTTTTTCCTTATCGCCAACAATGATTTGATACGGCACTTTGCGTGTGCTGTGTTCGCGGATTTTGTAGCCGATTTTTTCGCTGCGAATATCGGCAACCGCACGAATGCCGAGTTTTTTCAATTCTTCAACCACTGCCACGCAGTAATCCGCTTGGTGTTCGGAAATGCTCATCGCAACCACTTGCACGGGGGCAAGCCATACGGGGAATGCTCCTGCGTGGTTTTCAATCAAAATACCGATAAAGCGTTCTAATGAACCCAAAATCGCTCGGTGTAGCATTACAGGTCTTGCTCTGCCATTATCTTCGGTAACATATTCTGCGTCCAAGCGTTCAGGCAGCACGAAGTCTAACTGAATTGTGCCGCATTGCCACGAGCGACCTAATGCGTCTTTAATGTGGTATTCCACTTTGGGACCGTAGAACGCCCCCTCGCCTGCTAATTCTTCCCATTCAATGCCGCAAGCGGTTAAAGCGTTGCGTAAGCCGTTTTCGGCTTTATCCCAAATTTCGTCCGAACCTGCTCGCTTTTCAGGACGCAGTGAGAGTTTAACAGCCACATCGGTAAAGCCGAATTGTTTGTAGATTTTCATTACCAAGCGATTGAATGCTTGGGCTTCACTGTCGATTTGGTCTTCGGTGCAGAAAATATGTGCGTCATCTTGCACAAAGCCACGCACACGCATTAAGCCGTGCAATGCTCCTGACGGCTCGTTGCGATGACATGAGCCAAATTCTGCCAAACGCAAAGGCAATTCACGATACGAACGCAAGGCTTTATTGAAAATTTGCACATGTCCAGGGCAATTCATCGGTTTTACTGCATAGTCGCGTTTTTCCGACTGCGTGGTGAACATATTTTCTTGATAATTTTCCCAGTGTCCAGACTTTTCCCACAGCGTTCTGTCCATAATCGTGGGCGTTTTCACTTCTTTATAGCCTGCGGCGTTTAATTCTTTTCGCATATGCTGCTCGATAATTTGCCACAGCGTCCAGCCGTCAGGGTGCCAGAACACCATACCAGGTGCTTCGTCTTGCAAATGGAATAAATCCAACTGCTTGCCTAATTTGCGATGATCGCGTTTTTCCGCTTCTTCCAAACGGAATAAATAGGCTTTCAAATCGTCCTTATTTGCCCATGCCGTGCCGTAAATGCGTTGCAACATTTCGTTATTACTATCGCCACGCCAGTATGCCCCTGCCACTTTCATCAATTTGAACGCTTTTAATTTGCCCGTAGAAGGCACATGCGGACCACGACACAAATCGGTGAATTTGCCTTCACGATACAGCGACAAAACTTCATTTTCTGGAATAGATTCAATAATTTCTGCCTTATATTTTTCGCCTAAATCCAAGAAAAACTTGATTGCGTCATTGCGAGAAAGTTCAAAGCGTTCAATCGCAATATCGGCTTTGGCAAGCTCGGTCATTTTTTTCTCAATCGCCGCCAAATCGTCAGGCGTAAAGGGGCGTTTATAGGCGAAGTCGTAATAAAAACCGTCTTCAATCGCAGGGCCAATCGTAACCTGTGCATCAGGAAACAACTCCTGCACCGCATACGCCATTAAATGTGCGGTTGAGTGGCGAATAATTTCCACGCCGTCCGCGTCTTTATCGGTGATAATCGCCAAATTTGCATTGTTTTCAATTAAGTATGTGGTATCCACTAACTTACCATCAACTCGTCCTGCCAAAGCCGCACGAGCCAAACCCGTGCCGATACTTTGAGCAACTTCAAAAACGGTAACTGGATTATCAAAAGAACGGACAGAGCCGTCTGGTAATGTGATTTGTGGCATAATTCAAAATCTTTCTATTTTCAATAAGTTATAGGCTGCCTGAAACCATTTCAGGCTGCCTGAAAATTCAAAATCGTTTATTCTACTTTTTGGCACTCTGTATTTTCAATACGCCAAGCATAATTTACAGATACATCTTCGCCCAAATAGAAACAAAATAAAGGATTTTTACCAGAGAACGCAAGCGTTCCGTTGCCTGCACCCACAAGGTCTTGCAATAAATGACGCACTGTTGTCATCTTGCCCTGTTTATATTCTTTTTGCGTAGATAAAACACAAGCACAATCTTCTAATGACAAGTTTTCCCTAATAAATGTTTCCATTGCTTGCGGTTTATCGAAAATCATTGCCCCTTGTGTTTTTATATAATGCTCAAAATGGTCTAACTGTGCAACAAACTTATGCAATCCACGCTCTGTTTTAATCAAATCAATAAAACGCAACCGCCTGTTTTTAACCACTGCGGTTTGTATTATCAAGTGCAAAGCATTAGATAAATCCATAGTAGTCATTTTTCTAATCATTGCTATTTTGATACAAAATCATCTACCACAAAAATATTTTCAGGCTGCCTGAAAACAAAATATTCCATAAAAAATCGGCGAACAGGTTTCGCCGTTTGCATAGCCTTTCATTCATACAAAAGACTACTGGTAGGCACGATTGGATTTGAACCAACGACCCCCACCATGTCAAGGTGATGCTCTAACCAACTGAGCTACGCGCCTGTCGTTTTTTATAAGCAGGTGATTATATTTTACTCACTCACAACTTGCAAGATGAATATGTTTCAGGCAGCCTGAAACAACACAACACTGGTTCAGGCAGCCTGAAACATTATTGCCACGCAATCAATACGGCTTTTTGCGGTAATCGATATAGGCACTGGAACGCATTTGTTGTAGCCAACTTTGGTATGCCATCGGGGCTTTTTGTTGGGCGATGATATTTTTTGCCATAGCAAGCCGTTGTTCTGCGGCAAGTGGTGCCATGCGGGTGTCGTCCAAGCGGATTAGGTGCCAGCCAAACTGGCTTTTTATCGGCGGGCTGACTTCACCTTTTTGTAATTTGCTTAACGCTTGGTCAAATTCGGGGGCAGACATGCCCTGACTCACCCAACCGATACTGCCGCCGTTGGTGGCACTTGCGGTGTCTTGTGAAAACTGGCGTGCCAAATCAGCAAATGCCACGCCTTGCGACAGTTTGTTGCGGATATTGACTAATTGCGTGCGTACGGCGTTGTCGCCTTTTTTATCATCGGGTTTAATTAGAATATGGCTCACCGCATATTGTGGCAGTTCGGCAGGTAAATTGTTTTGTGCCAAAAATTGCTGTACATCTGCATCGGTTACTTTAACATCTGCCATATATTTGGCTGTGGTTTTTTCAATGGCGATATTTTCTGCAATGGTTTTATGCAAATTTTCTTTGCTCACGCCTTCTTTGGCAATCGCTTTATATAAGGCTTCAACCGACATATTTTGGCTCTGGGCAATTTGTTCGATTTGTGCCGCAATTTCGGCTTCGCTGGCACCGATTTCCATGCGTTTGGCGGTTTGCAACACCAGTTTTTTGTCGATTAACTGGTCAATCGCGGTTTGTCGTAAGACGGTGTCGTCAGGCACTTCGTTTTTGGGCAGTGTGGCTTTGATATTGCCCATTAAATCGGTAATATCGCGTTCGGTGATAATGTCTTGATTAACAATCACCACAATTCTATCTACCCAACGCACTTCTTTGGCGGCGGCAGATTGCATTAAAACGGCAGAGAGCAGAACAGCACTCATCATTGTGCAAATTTTGTTTGTTTTCATCGACTTAAATCCTTATCGGTTAAACTGTATCCTGGAATGGCGTAACGCAGTTCTTTGTCGGCGGACGAACCCAAACCGCCCAAACCGCGTAATTGTAATTGAAAAAAGAAAGCGTTTTTGGTTTTATCGTAGTCGGTAATATAGCGTTGGGCAACCGCTTTGAAACTCCAACAGCCACATTTTGCGTCATATTGAAAGCCTGCAAGGCTGTCTAATGCTTTGTGGTGGGTGAGCGAATAATTTTGTCGTGCCACAACAGATAATCCTTTATAAACAGGCCATTGCATGCCTGCGTCTATAAATTTGAGTTCATCTTTTTGTCTGCCGTCCCACAAACTGTTGCGATCGTAACCAAAACGCACGCTCACGGTTTTGCCCGCTTCGGGGTGATACATCACATGCGTTGAATAACTTTCCGTGCGTTTTTGTTTTTCGTTGTAGTGTATGTCGCCTTGTACGAAGAATTTATCGGTGATATTGCCGCCCAAAAAAGCAACAAAATCGGAACGATTTTCACGCCGTTGATTGATATGCCCCGATAAATCGACATCATCGCGTTTTAAGTAAAAGCGTTGTCCCACGCCTGCTTTGAAGCGTTCCACGCCTGTTTGGCTGTCATAAAAACGCGTCATCGCCGCAGTGGATAGTTGATTTGCGGCGTTAATGCGATCATTGCCTGAAAAACGGTTTTCACGGAATAATTGTTCGTACGAGAATGTATTTTCCGAACTATCAAAATTAGGCAGATGATTTTGTTCGCGTGTGGGGATATAGGTGTAAAACAAACGCGGCTCTAATGTTTGCGTTAAATCTCGCCCAAAAAGACGCGTTTCGCGTTCAAATTGCACGCCCGAATCAACGCTAAAAATCGGCAACACACGCGTGGTGCTGTGTCCTTTGGTTTGCCCAAAATCGTCTAATTGATAAGCCGTGGCATGCACGCCCATTTTCGGCCGCAAAAAGCCCCATTGATTTGAAAAATCAAACCGCACAGACGGATACAACACTTCACGCGTGCCTTCTTGCAAACTGCGGTGTTCAAAACGGGTTATCTGCCCTAATAAAGAAATTTTGGCTCGGTCAATATTATTCGTCCATTGTGTCGATAATTGTGGCACTAAACGATACGGTTCAACCAGCGTGCGTTGTTCGTCTTGCAAGGTTTGATAGCGTTGCACATTCAGCATACTGTTCAACGCCCCGCCCCACAATCGTGTGCTGTGCGACAGCCACACTTGACGATTTAAATTGACATTTTCCGCAGAATCCAACCTGCCGCCCAAATCACGATAATGATTGTCATCAGCCGCTTGATGATAATCCACGCCCATTTTCAGGCTGCCTGAAAGGTCTTGATTGTGCTGCAAATGAATCACACGGCGGCTTTTATCTGCCAACTGGTCATTCGGCAACCATTCGCCCCACGCCTTGCCACGCATCGTCTCACGCAAATAACGCAACTCACCTGCCCACGCCAAACCACGCCGACTGTAATAATGCGGCGTTAAAGTTGCGTCATAATTTGGTGCGAGATTGAAATAATACGGAATGGCAAATTCAAAACCGTCCGAGCCGCCGCCAAAAGTGGGGGCAAGAAAACCGCTTTTGCGTCCGCCATTTAAGGGAAAATCCAACCACGGCGAATACACAATCGGCACGCCTTTGAACACCAGTTTTGCATTGCGTGCCACGCCGATATTTTTTTCACGGTCCGTATCAATTTGGGCTGCCTGAATATACCAACTGTCGTCCCCCGTATTGCAAGTATTCACTGCCACATCTTGCATACGATAATAATTTTTGCCAAACATTTGCATGGCACGGGCTTCGCCTTGCAAACGGCTAATGTGGCGATAATCGTCTGTTTTTTCATCATCATACGCAAAACGCACATTATCCGCATTGCCTTGTTCAAGGGCAAGATTATAATCCAAACGGCTGCCTGAAATTTGAGCGGTGCTATTTTTCAAAGAAAAGTCAGACGGCGACAAAACCTGATTAAGTTCTTGATTGTAATGCAAACTGTGAGCGTTAATCACTTGGTCATCGCGTTCGATAATCACATCGCCAGTAGCGTTCGCCTGCTGTTTGCCCACGCCGTCAATTTCGTCCGCCGTCAGCCGCACCGCACTGTTAGCAGGAATAGCAAAACCACTGTTTTTCGCAACAGGCACAGCGGCAAAACGCCCACTATGGTTAGTGCAAACGCCATCTTCCGCTTTCAGGCTGCCTGAAAACAGTAAAAATAAAGCACCGCATAACACAGTCGGACGAAAGTAAGAAAAATGTTGCAAAATAATAATCCTATTTATAAATTGCGTATTTTTAATCTGCCGTAGGGTGGGCTTCCTAGCCCACCATTGCCCCGTAGGGGCAAGAAACGACTTGATTTTCTAAAATTTTTTTGTTTTTATCGAACAACAATAATATCAAACAGCCATTTTAACTGCCTTGTATTTAGAGAACATTATTTCAGGCAGCCTGAAAAATATTCGTTTTTAGAAACACCCAAATCTATTATAAAATAGCCGTTTTTCGTTAAACTGTCTATTTTAAACCAAAATACCATTATGGAAAGACAAAATTGCTTGCAACAACTGATTGCCCAACATTACCCCAACCGCCCATTTACCCTTGAATTTGCGGCAGCGGACGCGGATTTTCGCCGCTATTTTCGAGCCACATTTGACAATAGCGACACCATTATCTGCATGGACGCACCGCCTGACAAAATGTCAATCGAACCCTATTTAAAAGTGCGAGAAGTTTTTTCCGCCGTGCGTGTGCCACAGTTGTATGTTATTGATAAACAACAAGGTTTTATCATAATGGAAGATTTGGGGCGAGCCACATTTTTGCAAGCCATGCAAAAAGATACGCGTCCCGAAGTGCATAAAGTGCTGTTATTAGAAGCGGTTGATACGCTGATTGACCTACAAAAATCAAGCCAAGCAGGCGTGCTGCCTGAATATGATGAAGCCGTTTTGCGTAGAGAAATCAATCTCTTCCCCGAATGGTACGCCCCCAAAGAAAAAAATCACCACTTCACCATTGAACAGCAAAAATTGTGGCAAAACGGCTTAAATATTCTTATGCCAGCACTATTAAATCAGCCGAAAGTGTTTGTACACCGCGATTTTATCGTCCGCAACCTAATGCTACGAGCCGATAGACCTGGCGTATTAGACTTTCAAGACGCACTCTACGGCTCGATTGTGTATGATTTACTCTCCCTAACCCGCGATGCCTTTATCGAATGGGAAGAAGAATTTGTGTTAGACATTGTCATTCGCTACTGGGAAAAAGCAAGAGCGGCAGACTTGCCTGTTCATCAAAATTTTGACGATTTTTACAAAGCATATGAATGGGCAGGCGTGCAACGCCATTTCAAAGTCATCGGCATTTTCGCAAGACTCAAACACCGAGACGGCAAAGATAAATACGCCACAGAAATTCCAAGATTTATCAAATATTTACACAGAACATTGCGGCGATACAAAGAACTTGCCCCCCTGCGACAAGTGCTCATTGAAATTTGCGGCAAAGATAGCGAAGAAGTAACGGGGTATTCGTTTTAACACACATTCAGGCTGCCTGAAAACCATTCAGGCCGCCTGAAATTATTTTAACGATACACGAATTTCTTGACCATTGACCACAAGCGAACGAATATCTTGGGGTTCTAATCCCACCATAAAGCCGATGATATTTTCGCCTGCAATCGAAAATAAATAAAATTTATTTCTTTCTTCGGTCTCGGTGGCAATATTGTGTGGTCTGCCGCCTTTATCAATTACCATCATATCAAAATTAACATAGGTTTCATTTAAGGCTGCCTGAACATTATTGATTTCCTTTAAAGAAAATACAATACTCGAACCTTGGCGATTGGTGTTTTTACGCACATAAATTGCATTAAAAACTTCGTGATTTTCAAGCGGAATTTTCTTGCCGTATTGAATTGCTGAATAGTCAAAATAAATATCGCGAATATTGATTTTATCCACGCCATATCTTTTTCCCCATTCTTCGGCAATATCTAAATATGGACTGTGATACGGTAAAAACGCGTCCCCCACTCTTAAAGACGGTGGGCGATAAAAATTAGGAATGGTAAAGGTGGTATATCCTTTGTCAATATTTTTTTGAATACTGATTTCTCTAATATGATTTTGCTGCATTAAAATATGAGACGCAACAAAAATTAAATAATAACTGTATAAAAAAGCCACACTCAATATAAAACCCATTAAATAAACAATGGCGTGGCTGTTTTTATTTTCCGATTGTAATAAATGGAACAATGAAATCACACAGGAAATTAACACAAATATGGCAGATGCAGATAAAGCCCGTTCAGGCAACTGGGGAGAAAACATCATCACCAAAATACTGCCTAATCCTGCTAATAAAAACAAGATTGACAACACAAGGTCTTTTTTGTCTGTAAATATAAATCTTAATAAAATCAGTAAGATAGATAATAACCATAAAGGCGACATAACTTTTAATGCTTTGGGCAATAATACGCTAAAAAATCGTGTTATTTTTTCCATGGCGGTGGCATTTCGCCAGTTAGTCCATTCTTCTTCATTATGAATACGGCTAAAATTACCAGGAGATGCAATTAAAATAATTGTGCCGAATAATACTAATAAAAATGACCACCATACTTGATGATTTTTGTGTTTTTTTGATGAATAAATCGCTGCGACAAAACTAATTACCAAAACCACAGGCGCAATGGTTTCATGACTTAATCCTGATAAGAAGGAAAAAATCAATAAAGCAATAAAATTTTTACCTTGTTGAATATATTTTGCTAAAAAATATAAATACGCAACAAAGATTAAATTTAAAAATAGATAATTTCCTGTACCTGTAACCCAAAAAATTTGTTGTCCTAATACGGGAGCGGTTATCCAGTATAAACCTAATATGGCAACAAAATAAAATGGATTGTATTTTTCTTTATGCCAAACAGACGGTAATAATGAAATAAGAAATATCATTAACACCAACGCCAAAGAAATTAAGGCTGCCTGAAAAAATGGGCTTTGAAAATAAAGAATAAAAGAAACAATATAATCAGAAATAAACCGTCCGCCCCAGTTTAAATATTGTTGAATGTGGGCATTTAATCCTAAACCTAATTGATGATAATAAAAGTCATCACTAATCATTATGGGTTGTTGATAAACCACAATAAACAACATAATAAATGCAATGGCAGGAAAAAGAATATTCAGTTTTTTCGACATATTGTTATCCATATCAAAAATCATTGTAGTCGGTTCACAGTAAAAGCAGGCAAGGCGGTGAGCCACAAACAGTATAAATAATACGGCAAGGCGAAACAACGCTGCATGATTTTACTGTGAATCGACTATAAAAAACGGCAAGAAACTGCAACGCCACCTGCCGTTTATTGTTTTAATCCAACACCAAAATTGCTTCGGCTTCAACCAACGCCCCTTTGGGCAGGCTTGCCACGCCGACTGCGGCACGGGCGGGGAAAGGTTGTTGCATAAATTTCGCTTGCACTTCGTTGAATGTGGCAAAATTTGCCAAATCGGTTAAATAAGCGTTAATTTTCACCACATTATCAAATGTGCCACCAGCCGCAGTAATCACCGCTTGCAGATTTTTGAACACTTGTGTGGCTTGGGCGGCAAAGTCGCCTGACACCAACTCGCCCGTTTCAGGCACAAGCGGAATTTGCCCCGACAACCACACGGTGTTACCCGCTCTTACCGCTTGTGAATATGCCCCGATTGCCGCTGGGGCGTTGTTGGTATGAATAATTTGTTTCATTTTGTTTCAATCCTATAAAAAAACAGTGCCTATTATAATCCGAATAACAAACTGATATACCGTTTGTTTTTTATGTAGCACTCATTCATCAAAAGTGAGTATAATAGACGACTAATCTTTGCTGTACGCCACTGATAGTCGATTCACAGCAAAATCATGCAGCGTTATCTCGCCTTGCCGTATTATTTATACTGTCTGCGGCTCGTCGCCTTGCCTGCTTTTGCTGTGAACCGACTAAATTCCCTACCATTAGATAAAAGGGTTACTATGAGTACATTAGTCATCATTCTTGTCAGTCTTGCCGCCGTGTTGGCTGGCGGTGCGTTCTTATATTTATTTTTCAAGGGCGAACCTGCTCCGAAAGAAAAGAAAGCAACACCCAAACCTGCCGCACCAAAACCTGCCCAAAAAGTTGAGCCAAGCAAAAAAACCGCAGAGCCGCAAAAAGTTGAGCCTGCGAAAAAGGCTGAACCGCCCAAAGCCCCTGCCAAACCCACGCCGTCTTTAACGGACGAAGAAACCATTTCCATGGACAAAGTGGATCATTTCAGCGAATATTCCGCTTACAAACAATTTGGCTATTACGACCAAGCGGCAGATTCTTTATTCAAACACTTATCGGGTATGAAATTAGCCCCACACGACTTGGTGATTGAACTGTGCGGCATGTATATTGAATGTGGCGATATTGAAGGCATGGTTACCGCACTCGATAAATTTGGCGGTAATTTAAGCAAAAAAGAACTGGAAGCCTTGGTGAAAACCGCTTTTGAAACCGAACCCGATAACTTAAACTTATGCGTGTTTGCCGAAGAAAAACTCGGCTGGACAGTGGAATACATTACGCGTGTGGTGCAAGTGTTGAGCGAACAGAAAAAATAACCCCATTCAAACAGGAGTTTGTACAAAATGTTGAAAAAAACCTTGTTGGCAGTTTCTGCTGTTATTGCGTGCCAAGTTTCATTAGGCGACCCGTGCAGCCGTTACAACACTTCTTACGACCGCACTTATTGCTTATCCAAACTGTTTGTTGAATCCGATAACGAACTGAACGAAGTCTATAAAGAACTGCGTCAAAAAATAGACGGCGGCACACGCGAAAAACTCAAACAAACACAATTATCGTGGATAAAATACCGCAACAATCGTTGCGAAACACAGCCTGGCACAATCAATGTGGATTGCAACTACGAAGTCAATAGAGTTCGCACCGAATATTTACGCGACCGATTACGCGAATGCAAAACTGGGGCTTGCGATAAAAACGCCATTGTGCGTCCAAGTTGGTAAGCGTTCTGTTATGCGAACCTTTTATACTGCCCTACTCGCCCTTTTTTTGGGCGAGTTATCGTTTGCACAGCCCTTGATTGTTTTAGACGCAGGACACAATCCGCAACAAGGCGGAGCGTTGGGCGTACGCGGCATTTATGAAGTCGATTATAACGACCGCTTTGTGGCAGAACTCCAACCGCAATTAGAAAAAATCGGTTGGCAAGTGCTTTTAACACGCAAAAAAGACCAAACCGTTACGCTTGGCGAACGCGTACAAACGGCAAATCAACAAAATGCCGATTTGTTTTTGTCTATTCATCACGATTCAGCCCAAGAACATTATCTGCAAGAAACTCAATTTAATAGCAAAAAAGCCTATCAAACCATAACGCCCATAGGCGGTTCTTCGCTATTTATTTCGCATTTGAATGGGCAGCCTGAACAATCCTATTGCTTGGCAAATGCCATAGGACGCAATATTGCCGATTTGGGGCGTGCTCCTGCCCTGCACCATGCCGAGCCGATTGCAGGCGAAAATCGCCCATTATTAAACGCCACATACGGCATTTATCGTTATGACAATTTAGCCGTATTGCGTGGCACACAAATGCCTGCGGTATTGTTGGAAGTGGGCGTGATTCCCGATAAGGCAGACGAAGCCTATATCAACCACCCTACCCACCGCAAAGCGATAGAAAAAGCCGTTGTTCAAGCGGTGCAAACTTACAGCACGGAATGCTTGACGCGTACGGTTACACAAACAAAATAGTTTTCAGGCTGCCTGAAACTTAATCTTCTTCTTCTTTTTGCCATATTTTCAAGGCATTGCGTGTTACTTCCGCAGAAAAGCCGCGATATTGCAAAAAGCGATAGGCTTTTTGTTGTTCGTTTGCTGATAATTTATGCGGTTTTCCTAATTTTTTATGCAAAATCGCCACGGCGGTTGTGGTTTCTTGGGTTTTATTGGGCAGAAATTCGTGAATTTCTGATAAATCAACGCCTTTTTGTTTGAGCGTTTCGATTAACCGCCCGTTGCCGTATTTTGCCTGTTTGCTGTGAATAAAATTTTCGCTAAATCGTTTATCTGATTGCAAATTTCTTTCAATTAAGCGTTCTAAAACGCTGGCAATATCGTCTTGATTGTCGGTATATTGTGCTAATTTTTGTTGCAATTCATACCGCGTATATTCCCGCCGCGATAGATAATCTAACGCTTTGTTATATAACTCTTTTTGCGATAAAGGTTCAGGCTGCCTGAATGTTTTTGAGTAAATCATCATAATCTTTTCAATTCAAAATATACCAAGACGGCGAAGTCGCAGACAGTATAAATAATACGGCAAGACGAGCCAACGCCGTATTATTTTGAAGTCAAAAGATTATATAATTGCCCAAAGTGGTTGATGACGCAATCAGGTTTGGTTTCTTCGCTTAAAACTAATTCGTCCATTTTGCCATAACCAAACGACACGCCAACCACTGGGCAGCCTGCGTTACGGGCTGCGAGTATGTCGTTTTTGGAATCGCCTACCATTAACAGGTTTTCGGCTTGAATATTCAATACTTCGCAAATATGCAATAAAGGCAGTGCGGACGGTTTTTTTTCAGGCAGCGTGTCGCCGCCGATAATCAGCGAAAATAAATCGGCAATTTTTAACTGTTCTAACAAGGGGTTAGCAAAAACTTGCGATTTGTTGGTCATCACTGCCAAAGGCAGTTTCAGCGTTTTTAACAAGGCTAATGTGTCTGCCACTTGTGGATAAAGTTGGCTACGAACGCATAAATTTTGGGCGTAATATTGTGCATACAAGGCAAAACCTTGCTCCCACAAATCTTGCGGTGCAAAACTTGCGTGGTCGTTGGTTAAAGCCCGATGAACCAGCCGCCCGATGCCGTCTCCCACAAATGACAACAAAACGCACTCATCAAGCGGCGGCATATTGAGTGCGGCTCGCATGGCATTTGCCGCATTTGCCAAATCGCCCACAGTATCCGCAAGCGTGCCGTCTAAATCAAAGGCTACTGCTTTGATATTATTAAATTTTTGATTATTCATTGTGTGCTTTCTATTTTTTCAGGCTGCCTGAAAGGCTTAATGCAAAGCAACTAAAACGCCTTACGGCGTTTGTTTTACCTAACGGCAAAACTGGATTGCCACGATTTTTCCTGCGGAAAAATCTCGCAATGACACGAGTTTTATTTTTCAGGCTGCCTGAAAGCGTTTAATAACAATCCCAATTATACAGCACACGGGAAAAATCTCGCTTTTTCAAATCTTCGGGTTCAATAAAGAATTGCCCCATACCAGCCTCCATTATATCAATATTGCTTTCTTCAAACTCCGCATCTATTTGCAATAATAATGTGCGATATTTACCCTTTTCTCTGGGGTCTTTATCTATCAAAAAAGGATAGCCGCCTATCCAGTGTCCTGCATTTAAACGATATGAATTATCAATAAATTCTTCACTCAAAACTGCGTCCCAATTTTCAATTTCATCATCGCTTAAAGAAATTTCCAGTGTTTGTGCCGCTTGTTTGAGTGTCGATTTAAAGTGTTCCAAATTACCAGTTCCCTGATGACTTTCGGTTAATTCAAAAGAAAGTTGATATTGATAAATAACAAGAAAATTAAAAGTATCAACAGCGGGAATGTTCAATGCCGACAGGGATTGTTCGCTGATATTTTCATCAATTTTATCGTGATACACCACACGCCAACCATTTTGTTGCTGTGGATTTTTCCAATCCAAACCATTGTAGTATTCTTTTTCATCAGGCGACAGAAAAATCTGCAATAAACCCGTTTCAGGAAAATCGGGCAAATGGGGAATTTCGGCAAAATTTAATTGAGCCAATAAAATTAACTTATTTCCTTTATTATCAGTAGGATAAGGCATTTTTGTATCCCAATACGGCATACCGCCAAATTTGGACACACACAAAGGTAAATGGTCTGATTTTTGGGCAGTTATTTTTACCGCAGAAACCGCACTGATTTTTTTAATTTCAGCCAATAAGCGTTGTTCTTCTTCTGCTGTTAATTTGCTTTCGTGCTTGGCGATTTCTTGTGCATTGTACACAGCACTCGCATGCTTTGCCATACGCCTTATCTCAAAACGAACCTTCAATACCAAAAGAGCAAACGCACAAACAACAAACAATATTATTATCAAGATGACTTTTAACACGGCAAGCATATTGTTTTCCTTTCAGGCAGCCTGAAAAAATTATCGAAGCGTTATCTTAATATATAGCCGTCAAGCCAAAGGCTTGACGAAATAACTACTCACTACTCACTGCTCACTAAATTTCAGCCTGAAACCTATTCCACGCCATATTCATCAAGCAAGGCGGCATAGACTTTTGCTGTGGCAAGGCAATCGGATAAGGTGTTGATTTTTTGGCGGAAAATGCCGTAATACAAGCACACGGTTTGTAAATCGAAACTGTCCATGACGGCGGTAAGTTTGTGTTGTGCCATTTTTTGCGTATCGAATAAGCGGCGGTTTTTGTGATTATCGCGGTAATCGAAACCGTATTTATATAAGAATTTCAATACAATAGGCATATTGTGTGCCAGCAAGTCGTCTTTGTCTATATATTGAATTAGGGCGGGTAAAACGGCGGACACTGTGGGTTTGGATAGGGTGATTTTGTCGTTGGGATTGATTTCGCTAAAAAACACGGAAATCGGCTGAAAATCGCGACATTTCATTGCAGATAGCGACAAAATGCCGTCTTTTAGGCGATTTCCTGTGCTTTCAATCGCCAAAACGGTGAAGTCGCCAACGCTGTTTTTTCGCGTGGTTTTGCGGGGCATAAACACTTTTTCGCGTGCCATATCAAAAATGGTGCGAATTTTGAAAAAATCTTTTTTATCGGTTAAATCAATAGACACAGGCGGTATGCGGCTTAATTCCTTGTCAAACGCTGCCACTGCCGTTTGCCATTCTGGCGTTTGGTGTTCGGCTTGTTTTTGCCGCTCCAAAAGCAGCAAGCGTTGTTGTCGCCAGTATTCTTCGGGTGAAGTGGTGCTGTGCAATGATACGCTGTTGGATTGATTGCTCATTTTTTATCCTTTCAGGCAGCCTTGTTTTAAAGCATTGATTGCTGCCACATAATCGTTCTGCCCAAAAACTGCCGAACCTGCCACGAAAATTTCCGCACCATCTGCCACTAAATCACTGATATTGTTAGCATTCACACCGCCATCAACTTCAATCGCAATATGCCGTCCTGTGGCGTGTTCGTAATTATCGCAAATTTTCTTTAAGCGGCGAATTTTATCACGCATCGCAGGAATAAATTTTTGTCCGCCAAAACCTGGATTAACCGACATCAGCAAAATCATATCTAATTTATCCATCACATTTTCAAGTATATTCAAAGGGGTAGCAGGATTAAGAGCCAAGGCTGCCTGAATATTTTTTTCATGAATAAGCGATAAAGAACGGTCAATATGGCGAGACGCTTCGGGGTGAAAGGAAATAATATTTGCCCCCGCGTCCGCAAAGGCGGCAATCATTTCATCAACGGGTTCAACCATTAAATGCACATCAATCGGCGTTTCGCCTGCGTAGGGCTTTAACGCACGGCACACCATTGCCCCAAAGGTTAAATTCGGCACAAAGTGGTTGTCCATCACATCAAAATGAATCCAGTCCGCCCCTGCTTGAATAACCGATTGAATTTCTTCGCCAAGTCGAGCAAAATCCGCCGACAAAATACTGGGAGCAATGCGATACGCCATAATTATTTCCGCAAATATTTTTAGCCCTATATTATAACGAATTTTTATGCGTTTCAGGCAGCCTGAAAAATTTTTAAGGGGCTGTTTTTTGATTTCTCACGGAGACACGGAGAACACGGAGAATGATATTCTTACTCTCCGTGTTCTCCGTGTCTTGGTGAGAGATAATAAAAAATCGTTGTAAGAAACAAAATAATATCTTTTCAGGTAGCCTGAAAACCCATACTGTCATTGCGAGACTTGACGACAGTCAAGTCGTACGCAATCTCCTAACTATGAAAAACGGCAATGCACAAAATTAGCAATAGCCGTTAGCGGCTTTGCCGCTTACGGATATGCGTATTGCGAGATTTGAACGAAGTTCAAATCGTGGCAATCCCCTTAAAATGATAGGTAGATTTTCAGGCAGCCTGAAAAACAAAGATTGCTATTCTTGTTAAGAATTGCTATCATTTGCAACTTCATTCATCACCATTCGGAGTAAAAAATGAAAAAATTACTTTTAACCGCCCTTTTGGCAACTTCATTTGCAGCGGCGACTGCGGCGACTTATACCATTGACCCGCACCACACCAACGCTCG
This sequence comes from Neisseriaceae bacterium, assembly GCA_017518845.1. GTDB lineage: Bacteria > Pseudomonadota > Gammaproteobacteria > Burkholderiales > Neisseriaceae > RGIG9985. The sequence continues at coordinate 6,898 of JAFWTP010000077.1, read as the reverse complement.
TTTTGCGGCAGACCACAACCAAACCAGCACCAATGTGGGCGGATTTTTTATGTTAGAAGGCAAAGTTGAATTTGACGCTGCCAAAAAAACAGGCTCTGTGGATATAACCATTCCGATGAGCAAAATGAACAGCGGCAACCCCGAATTTGACGAACACTTAAAAGCCGAACGCTTGTTTAATGCCCAAAAATTCCCCGAAATGCGTTTTGTGTCGAAAAAATTTGTGTTTGACGGCGACAAAGTCAAATCTGTTGAAGGCAATTTAACCATTTTAGGTCAAACCAAACCTGTGGTTTTGGAAGCGGCAAAATTTAACTGCTACCACAACAAAATGGCAAATAAAGAAGCCTGCGGCGGCGATTTCAAAGCCAAAATCAAACCCACAGACTGGGGCTTTAAAATGCCATCTGACGCAAAAATCAAAATTCAAGTGGAAGCATTTAAAGACTAATCTGTTTGATTTTAATAAAAAAAGACGGTTATTCAAAACCGTCTTTTTTATATTCAGGCAGCCTGAAATCTTGTTTTTCATTGCCATTTATTCTTTTAATTCTTTTGATTCTTGGGGTTTTTTAAATATTAAAAACATAAAAAGAGCACACACAGGAATGGATCCCAACAACCCCAAAATCAAGCTTGCCCCGACACAAGCAAAAAAACCGCCGATTGCCAAACCGATCTTACCTTTGACAGCACCTGATATGGCAGGTATTGCTCCGATAACGGCACCCATGACCAGTGCTATCATCAGTATTTCCATTACTTCTTCGTCCATTTTGTCATCCTTTTTGTCATCAACCAGTTTTGTCGCTTGTTATTTTATCAGAAACTTGAATAAAAATAATGTGTTTTTCAAATAAAATAATCTTTCAGGCTGCCTGAAAGATTGATGATTAAGACAAAAAGGCGAGCCGCTATGCTCGCCTTTTTATTATGCCACACCGTCTAACTTACCTTGCAAATCCTTATCCGTCATCGCTGCAACCGATGAATCTGACCACACATTCACGCCCGTTTCAATCATATCAATAATGGCGTAAATCGGCAAAATCATGCCCATTAAATCCACAGGCACACCGATTGATGACATTAGGGAAATGGTTAAAAAGTAACACCCCATTGGCACGCCTGCATTGCCGACTGCGGCTAAAATCGACACAAATAACCACACAAGCATGGTGCCAAGCGATAACTCAATGCCTGCATTTTGCATTAAAAACAAAGAAGTAACCAAAATAAACGCCGCACAACCATTCATATTGATGGTGGTGCAAATCGGCAGGGTAAAGCGGCTCACTCGTTTATCAATATGCAAATTATTTTCGGCTGATGCCAGCGTTACAGGCAGCGTGGCTGCGGAACTTTTAGAAAAAAACGCCATTGCCAACGCAGGCGACATCGCCCGAAAAACGGTCAATGGATTAAGCCGTCTGGCGAGTAAAAACAAAGGGATAATCACAAAAAATTGCACTAAATTGCCGCCAATCACTACCAGTGTGTATTGCCCTAACGCTCCCACAATCACGCCTGCTTCAATTTCGGCGACTAATTGAGCGGTAAAAGCCACAATGCCCAGCGGCAAAATCCACAATAAGGCACGAATCAGCATAAACAATAACTCTTGTAAGCCATTGATTCCTTTTATTAAAACTTGACGATTATCGCTATCGGGCATAAACGCCAAGCCTAAACCCACAGCGGAAGACACCAGCAACACCGACAATACATTACCTGCAACAAAAGGTTGCAATAAATTATTGGGAATAACCGATAAAAAATGCTCGTAATACGACAATTTACCCACATTTTCAGGCAGCGTTGTGCCAGCGGCAACGGGCACATTAACGGGCGAAATCACCACAAAAAACACCAAAGCCACTAATGCCGCCGCCATTGTCGTAGTCAGCGTATAAAAAATGGTGTGCGAAAAAATGCGTTTGCTTTGTGCCTTTGCCCCTAATTGCGACAGCGTTGCGATGAGTGCCAAAGAAATCACAGGAATCGCCAAAAACTGAAACAGCCGCGTAAAGGCAGTAGCGATAAAATGGCATAACTCATGGATAAACGGGTGAGAAAAATGCCCCAACACCGCCCCCACAATCATCGCCGCAAACCAAATCACGGCGGTTTTAAAATGGTTTTGCTTTTTGCTTGATGCACACATGTTTTTTTCCTTTATTCAATATTGTTTCCGTGCGATTGTGCCTTTTTCAGGCTGCCTGAAACAAGATTGTTTGATTATATCAATAGTATTATGCGTTATATTCTTTTTCTAACTGATGAATAATATTTTGCAACTCTTTCGGCAATTCCGCCTGTAAAATCAATTCTTTATCTGTTTCAGGGTGCCTAATAACAAGTTGCCACGCATGTAAAAACATTCTTTTTAAGCCCAAGTCTTTTGCCCATTGACGATTTTTTTCATAATTGCCGTAGCGTTCATCGCCCAAAATGGGGTGATTTTGGCTTTGTAAATGCACACGAATTTGGTGTGTTCTGCCTGTTTTTAACTCCGCTTCGACCAAACTGGCTGCCTGAAATTGTTGTTTGACGCGGAATATGGTGTGGGCGTATTGTCCGTTTTTATCCACGCGTACCATTTTTTCGCCGTTTTGTCCTGTATATTTTGTAAGCGGCAATTTCACAGCATATTCGCCCATTTCCCACGCAGGAGAACACAATGCCAAGTAGATTTTTTTGGGGTGATTTTGGCGAAGTTGTTCGTGCAGTTTCACCACTGCTTTGCGTTTTTTGGCGATCATCAATAAGCCTGATGTGTCTTTATCCAAGCGGTGTACTAATTCCAAATATTTGGCTTTTGGGCGGGCGGCTCGTATTTGTTCGATTACGCCAGACGACACGCCACTGCCGCCGTGTGCCGCCACACCTGACGGTTTGTCAATCACTAACAAAAAATCGTCTTCATACACAATCGGAAATTCAGTTGCTGGAATATTTTTCAGGCAGCCTGAAAGGTTTTTTTCGGCAACTCTAACAGGCGGAATGCGAATAATTTGCCCTGTAATCAAACGCGTATCGGCACTTGCTCGGCGTTTGTCTATGCGAATTTCGCCGTTGCGAATTATGCGGTGAATGTGGCTTTTGGGCACGCCTTTTAGATAACGCAATAAAAAATTGTCCAAGCGTTGTGCGTTATCGTTGTCGCTAACGGTGTAAAAAGACACGAAATTTTTGCTAATTGAAGTCATTTTATTTTATAATCTGCGGTTCAAAATTATGCTGTAAAAAATAAAGCGTTCAGCGTTTTCAGGCAGCCTGAAATGTTTTTTTCGTAATATATTTAATTTAGGCTGTTTTTTAAGCCTTTATTGTAACAGCGTGATTGAAAAAATCGTGAATTTATATTAAATAAGCGATATGGACAGGCAATAGCCTTAAATTTTTTTAACAAAAACAAGATTTTGCAAGCAACAATCGCCGTTATGTGTGAGCGTTTGCGAAACAGATAAAGTGTTCGGGATTTTAGATTAAATTTTGCATATTATTTTTTGTTAGTAGTAGCGTAAGACTTAAATTATTTAAGCCGTCAAGTTGATATGCAAAATAACAAACGGATTTTTAAGCAGGTGTTTCGTGGATAACGCTTGCTGTGTTTTATAGCGTTTATCAGGCAACCTGAAAACTTGGATTATTTTTTCAGGCAGCCTATTCAAATGGTACAAACCATATTGTATCTATTTGACAATAAACGACTATTCATTTTCAGGCAGCCTAAATTAGGTTTGCTAATCCGTTGTTTTCCGTGCTTTTTCTTATTGCAAAATCCTGCCCTAACTGGGAGTTTTTTCAAATGAAAAGAATGTTGTTTAATGCCACACAAGCCGAAGAATTGCGTGTGGCGATTGTCGATGGACAAAAATTGTTAGACTTGGATATTGAAACTTTGGGCAAAGAACAACGCAAAGGCAATATCTATAAAGGCACGATTACCCGCATTGAACCTGCATTAGAAGCCTGTTTTGTCGATTACGGCACGGATAGACATGGCTTTTTGCCGTTTAAAGAAGTGGCAAGAAGTTATTTTCAAAATTATTCAGGCGGCAAGGTGCATATTCAAGATGTCTTAACCGAAGGCATGACGGTTTTGGTGCAAGTGGAAAAAGACGAACGCGGCAACAAAGGGGCGGCACTCACCACATTTATCAGCCTTGCGGGGCGTTATTTGGTGTTAATGCCGAATAACCCCCGTGCTGGCGGTGTTTCTCGCCGCATTATCGGCGAAGAACGCCAAGAACTCAAAGAATTGATGTCGCAATTAGAAGTACCTGATGGTATGAGCGTGATTGCTCGCACCGCAGGTATCGGCCGCACCGTAGAAGATTTGCAATGGGATTTGAATTACCTTTTGCAACTGTGGAACGCGGTGTATGAAGCCTTTGAGCAGGAAGATGTGCAACCCTTAATCTTGCAAGAAAGTGCGTTAGTCATTCGAGCTATTCGAGATTATTTTCAACCTGATATAGGCGAAATTTTGATTGATGACGAAGCGGTGTATAACCGTGTGAAACAGTTTATGTCGTTTGTGATGCCTGCGAATGTCAATCGTGTCAAACGCTATGCCGAACACACGCCCTTGTTTTCTCGTTTTCAAATTGAACACCAAATTGAAACCGCTTTTTCGCGTGAAGTGTCTTTGCCGTCAGGCGGTGCGATTGTGATTGACCACACCGAAGCCCTCGTTGCGATTGATGTTAATTCGGCGCGTTCGATTAAAGGCGGCGATGTGGAAGAAACGGCTCTGAAAACCAACTTGGAAGCCGCCGAAGAAATCGCCCGTCAGTTGCGTTTGCGAGATTTGGGCGGACTTGTGGTGATTGATTTTATCGATATGGAAAACCGCAAAAATCAAGCCCAAGTGGAACAAACCTTGCGAGAAGTCTTAAAACAAGACCGTGCCAGAGTGCAGATGAGCAAACTTTCTCGTTTTGGTTTAATGGAACTGTCTCGCCAACGCCTGCAAATGTCGTTGGGCGAAAGTACGCATATTCTCTGTCCGCGTTGTCAAGGCAAGGGTTCGATTCGTGGCACGCAATCGTCTGCCCTGCATATCTTACGCATTATTCAAGAAGAAGCCATGAAAGACAACACAGGCGAAATTCACGCCCAAGTGCCTGTGGATACCGCGACTTTCTTGCTGAATGAAAAACGCGTGGATTTAATCAATTTAGAAGAACGCTTGGGCGTGCCGATTTTGCTGATTCCAAATATTCACTTGGAAACGCCTGATTATCGTGTCGAACGAATCCGCTTGGACGATGTGGAAGACAACCCATTGCCGTCTTATCGTCAAGTAGAAAAACCCGAAGATGAAGAAAATGGCGATAGCAAGGAAAAAGTGCGTTCGGTTAAAGCCACAGACGCGGCGGTGCAAGGCATAACCCACGCTCCACGCCCTGAACCTGCGGAAGTTGAACCCACGATTTCATCGGTGTTTGAACGCGTGGGCAAGTGGTTAAAAGGTTTGTTTGCCGAAGAAAATGCACGCAAAAAGCAGCCTGAAAAAAAGGCAGAAGAAGAACCTAAAAAAACCACTCGTAAAACGACAACACGCAAAAAAGCAGTAGCAGAAGAAGTTTCAGGCAGCCTGAAAGATAATCAGGAAAAGGCGGAAAAGGCAGAAAACAAAAAAACCGTCAAAAGCAAAGCCAAAGCGGATACGCCTGATAACAAACCTGCCAAAGAACGCACGGAAAACGACAATAAAGAACGCAAAAGCCGCCGTACACGGCAGGTTGCGGCTGTACCTGAAACGCCTGTGGCAGCAAAAGAGCCGCCGCAACAGCAACAACCTTTGGTTGTGAATATCGGCGTTGCCAAAGACAAGCCGAAAAAGGCGAATAATAAGGCAGGTAAAAACGCCAAAAAAGCCCCAGCAACCCGCATTCGCAGTTCGCAAAATATTGTGGAAAACATTAAGCACGGTGCGATTGTACGCAATGTGCAGTACACCACACGCCGCCTGTTCCCCGAAATGTTCCCACAAAACGAACAACCCAAAGAACCGATTGAAATCAGGCTGCCTGAAATGCGTCATGAACTTGATGAAGCCATCAGCAACTTATCAGCGGTTGAAGCGGTTGAAGCGGTTGAAGCGGTTGAAACGCCTGAACGCTCAACAGAAGAACGCATTGACGAATTAAAACGCAAAGCCAAAGCCACACTGATGCGTAAAAAAGCAGAAAAAGCCCAACCTGCGGCAACAGAACCTGTGGATTTAGGCGATTTGCAACTGATTGAAACTTCAAGCGAATTAAAAACAGACTTACCGCCTGAAAAAGTTGAACCCAAAGGCAAACGCCGCTCACAAGTCAAGCAAACGCAAGAAGAAAGCACCGCAGAAGTGGTGTTACAACAAGTTGAAACCACAAGTGGCGAGTAGTAGGGTGGGTTTCCAACCCACCAAAAACCAAACCTTTCAGGCAGCCGGAAAAAACAAAAACAAGCATAAAAAGCCTTGACAAGGTTTGAATGAGTTTATATAATGCACAATCTCACTTCCCCGATAGCTCAGTCGGTAGAGCGACGGACTGTTAATCCGCAGGTCCCTGGTTCGAGCCCAGGTCGGGGAGCCAAAAATATCACGGCACAGCATTTTTGCTGTGCCGTTTTTATTATGTTCCGTTGTAGGGTGGGCAACTTTGAAGCCCCACGCGTTTTAAAATAAAACATAATTTCAGGCTGCCTGAAAAGCAATAAAAATGCAATGTCATATCCAATACAACATTGCATTTTCCAAATAAAAACAAACAATTACGCTTTTTCCAAACCAAAAGCGGTGTGCAGTACGCGTGTGGCTAATTCGGTGTATTTTTCTGCAATTAACACCGACACTTTGATTTCGGAAGTGGAAATCATTTGAATGTTAATGCCTTCTTCG
>JAFWTP010000076.1 GCA_017518845.1 Neisseriaceae bacterium | reverse complement strand
TTTCAGGCAGCCTGAAAATATCGTTAGATTATAGGGTGGGCATTCTTGCCCACCGCAACGCCGATAGGCGTTGATTAAATCTTTCGTTTTATGCAAACCGTAGGTTTTGGTGGGCAGGAATGCCCACCCTATAATGTATTCTGCCCATAAAAAAACGCCTGCCAAAGCAAGCGTTTTTGTTTATATATCAACATTATCCCAAAAGCAGTGAATCATCATCAATTTCTTCGCCGCGGGTTCGTTCAAACATTTTGAGTAGGTCTGCCACTTCCAAGCCTTGTCGTTTTTCGCCAGCCACATCAAGCACCACACGCCCTTGATGCAGCATAACCGTGCGTGTGCCGTGGTCTAATGCTTGTCGCATTGAGTGCGTTACCATCATTACGGTGAGTTTGTTTTCTTGAACAATTTGGTCGGTAAGTTCCATCACGAATGCGGCGGTTTTGGGGTCGAGTGCGGCAGTGTGTTCGTCTAATAATAAAATTTTGGACGGCTGCAAGGACGCCATTAACAGGCTCACGGCTTGGCGTTGTCCGCCTGATAATAAGCCCATGCGGTCGGTTAGGCGGTTTTCCAAGCCTAATTTAAGTATGGATAATTTTTCGCGAAAGCGTTCTCGTTTGTGTTTGTCTATGGCTAATTTAAAGCCGCGTTTGTGTCCGCGTTTGTCGGCTAATGCGAGATTTTCTTCAATGCTCAATGCTTCGCAAGTGCCTGCCATCGGGTCTTGGAAGACGCGGGCAACCCAGTGAGCGCGTTTGTGGGCACCGATTCGCGTTACATCTTTGCCGTTGATAAAAATTTTGCCCGAATCCACAAATTGTATGCCGCTAATGGCGTTCAAAAAAGTGGATTTGCCCGCACCATTACTGCCGATGACGGTTACAAATTCGCCGTCTTTGATATTTAACGGCATACCCCGCAAAACAGGGTTTTCAATCGGTGTACCTTTGTTAAAGGTGAGATATAAATTTTCAGCCTGCATCATGATAACAACCCTTTCAACTTTTTAATTAACAAACGGATTTGCTCACACCTAACGGTGTTCGCTTATATTTACAAATAAAAAATGTGAGCATCGTTAGATGCGAACAAATCCGCTTGTTAAAATAAAACTAATTATGTTCAAATTTTGATAAGTTCTCTTGTGTCTTTTTTTCTAAAATCTAAAAGCGTATTAACTTTTCAAGCGATTACAAGAAAATTTGTAAATCAACATGATAACTATGATAGGTATCGAAATACATAATACACCGAACCCATAAACCAAAAGCCGAAGACTATCATTAAGTATAGCCAAACCACACATAATAATGCCTAATCCGCCTGTTATTTGGGCAAGCAAGCCAAGAATACGAATATTGCGTTGATGAGGGTCAGTTATTGCTAATATGTGCGATTTAATTTTGGGTAGAACCAAAGCAATCACCACTAAAACAGCCGTAACCAAATTCACATCTTGTGATTTTAAGCCTAAATCGCTTAAAGTGTCGTTGCCTAATGCTAACTGTATGAATAAACGATATAAAATTGCACCGACAACCACAGACACAGTGATGAAAATCATGCGTTTTGTGGGCATTAAGGTTTCGCCGATAATCACCGCTGCCAAGCCGATAACGATTGTGCCGACACCGATTGAAATATCCGCACTGCCGTAAATTTGCACAAATAACGCACCGCCTAATGCAATGAGAGCGTTGGATAAAGCCATACCAAACACAACCATTTTGCGTGTGGCAATGCCCTGTGCTTGTGCCATGCGTTGATTTGCCCCTGTGGCACGCACCGATAAGCCGATTTCGGTGGAAAAAAACCAGTCTAATAATAATTTGAATATCACCACAAATGCGGCGATGATTAAGGGTTTCATATAATAGGAATTTTCTTGTACTATAAATGGTAGTGAAAAAACCGTTTTTTCGCCCAAAAGCGGCACATTTGGTGCCCCCATAATGCGTAAATTGACGGAATATAGGGCAACCATCACCAAAATACTGGCTAATAAATGCAAAATTTTCAGCGACACATTCAGCCATGCGGTAACCAAACCCGCACACGCTCCTGCCATCATGCCTAAAAATGTGGCTAACCAAGGATTTGCCAAAAAAGATAAGGGCGAAGTGGGCGGTTGCACAATACACACCGCACACACTGCACCGCCTAATGGAAAACTGCCGTCCGCAGTTAAATCGGGAAAATCCAAAATGCGAAACGAAATCAACACGCCCAAAGCAACCAAAGTATAAATCAAGCCTGTTTCTAATGCCCCAAAAAAGGCATATGTGTTCATTCCTAAAAATGAAAAATCTGACATAAATAAAACGCTTTCTGTATGTATTTTTATGTTTTCAGGCAGCCTGAAAATAAGGTTTGTTTGATACGAAGTATCAAACCTTTGATAAACGCAGTTTATCAAAGTAGATTGCGAAGCAATCAAACCGAAATTTCAACGCAGTTAAAATAAGGTTTGTTTGATACGAAGTATCAAACCTTTGATAAACGCAGTTTATCAAAGTAGATTGCGAAGCAATCAAACCGAAATTTCAACGAGCCGCAAGGCGAAGTTAAAATCATTATTTCACCACTGTATGTTCAATGCCGCCCGAAATTTCGCCAAACACTTCGGTTTTGCTGCTGCCGTCTGTGGCACAGGCGGACAGGGCGAGTAGGGCGGTGCATAAAATAAAAAAACGCATAACCATTTCCTTAAAATTTTCAGGCAGCCTGAAATAAATGAAAACTCTCTATTATACGCTTATTTATCGCTTTTTAGCCTGCCTGAATACTGTTGTTTATATCCATTAACGCCTGCAATGGATTTTCGGCTTGGGTAATCGGTCTGCCAATCACCAAATACGAACTGCCTGCATTTATGGCTTCTATGGGTGTCATCGTGCGTCGTTGGTCGTCTGTTGTCGTAACGGCAGGGCGAATGCCTGGTGTTACTAACCAAAAATCTTGCCCTAATTGTTGTCGCAATAAGGCGGCTTCTTGGGCAGAACACACCACGCCGTCTATGCCGCTGTTTTGGGCAAGTGTCGCTAATCGCAAAACTTGTTGTTCCACAGGCGTGGTAATGCCCACTTCTGCCAAATCGTCCGCTGTCATACTGGTTAAAACGGTTACCGCAATCAGTTTCGGGCGTTGCGTGTAGTGGGCAATGGCGTTTGCCGCCGCTTCCATCATTCGCTTGCCGCCTGCGGCGTGCATATCCACAAGCCACACGCCTAATTCCGCCGCCGAACGACAGGCAGCCGCAACCGTGTTGGGTATGTCGTGAAATTTTAAATCTAAAAATATTTCAAATCCTTGCGTCATCAATTTTTCAAGCAAACTCGCTCCTGTGGCAGTAAAAAGTTCTTTGCCGATTTTTAAGCGACACAACGCTGGCGACACTTGTCGCACAAAGTTAAGTGTTTGTTTTTCATCTGGAAAATCTAATGCAACAATGATTTTGGGGTCGCTTTTTTGCGTGCTGATTTCTGAAATTAAGGGGTTCATTTGCTGTACTCGGATAGAAAATAAGGGTTTATTTTATCAATTTGCGTTCAGGCTGCCTGAAAAATTTATTCTCATTATTTTTTAATAATAGTTAATAAGTTTTATAATAAAATATACCCTTACTGATTATTTATCGAGAAAGAGGTGCAATATGGCTGCGACATTGAAAATGGTTACGGCTCAAATTCCCGAAAGCGTATTTTGGGAATTAGAAACTTATGCCAAAGAACTTGACCGCTCAAAAAGTTGGCTGGTGCGTCAAGCGATTGTGGATATGTTGAAGAATAGAAAGAAAACGCAACAACAAAACAACGAAAGCGAATGGGACGAGTTGTTTGCTCTATTTCGCGAAGCACAGGAAAGTGGCGAAACCTTAAACTGCCACCACGCGAAAATGTGTGGAAACCCAACCCCATTTTGGAAACCGACTGGGGCGAAATGGCTGATGACGCAAAAGATGAATAGGATTAACGCACCATGTATATGTTAGATACGAATGCCATTTCGGCAATAATGAATGGGAATGTTGCTTTTATGCAACGCTTGCGAGCGAAAAGTTTTGAACATATTTGTATGTCATCGATTGCGTGGGCGGAAATTAAGTATGGCATTTGTAAAAAGGGTTCGGTTAAACTGCAAAAATCTGCGGATAGTTTGGCGAAAAAAATCCGCATTGTGCCATTTAATCAACAAACCGCCGATATTTACGCCCAGTTGCATGCTGCAATGGAAAAACAAGGCAAAAATTTATCGCCGATGGATATGCTGATTGCAGCGTCTGCTGTGGCAAATCATTGCATTTTGGTTACCAACGACCAAGCCTTTTTGCAAGTGGAAACCTTGCCAGTGGAAGACTGGACGGTTTGATTTTTATCGCCCTACGCAGTTTCAGGCAGCCCATTTCGTCATTGCGAGCCTGACCAAAGTCAGGCGTGGCAATCTCCTAAAATTATTTTTAACAAGTGAGCGGAATCTTTGTGGTCATGCCGACCAAGACTTCCATGGCGATGGTCGTTTTTTATGCGCCGATTATTTCCAAAGAAAATGTCGTTGGCGTGCTCTCCTCCAC
>JAFWTP010000075.1 GCA_017518845.1 Neisseriaceae bacterium | reverse complement strand
CCCAAAGAACATTTATATGAAATTGGCGACACAAAAAAAGTATTCGCCACATTTCAAATATTGGATTATTTAATTGACAACACCACAAATATCAATTATTATCATTATAACCGTTTATTAAAAGAATGGCATAAATAGGAGCAATGCAATGAAAAATAATGGTTTCATAAGTATTCCCTGTTTTCATTCTTAAACTGTCTGATTTTATATCAATAAATCGTATGGATAAATAATTGTCATTAGGTAATTTAATTAAAGGTTGATTGTGTTCAATCAATGTCGGTATAGCATCATCGCTATAAATTTTACCACAAGGTGTTAATTCACCAAATAAATAATAAAACATGGCTATTTTCCTTTTTTCAGGCTGCCTGAAAATTATATTGCAAATAATTTAATCGTCATTAAAATGGCAATGGTAATATTCATACCGCCGAATAAGCGTTTGAGTGTGGTTTGTGATAACTTGGTTTTTGCCCATGAGCCTAATGGCACGAATAGGGCGGTGCAAATGGACAGCACAATTAAACCTGGCACATAAACAAAACCTATGGTATTCGGAATGTTGTTTTGAATATGCAATCCTGCCGACAAGTTTGTTACTGCACCTGCCACGGCTACGGGAAAGGTTAAAACGCCTGATGTGCCAATGGCGTGATGGGCCGACAAGCCATAATAGCGGAAAAACGGCACCATTAACGCTCCGCCGCCAATGCCCACCCAACTGGAAAATACACCAATGCCACCGCCCACGCTTGCCAAGCCTGTGTCGCTTACGGTGTGCGGTTTGGGGTTGGATAAAAACATTTTGACGGAAACATAATATAAAAACAGCACAAAAATAATTCGTAAAACCTTTTCAGGCAGCCCTAATGTAAAAATTGACCCAACTACTACGCCGATAAATAAAAACGGTGCAAACTTTTTGCATACCGCCCAATCGACATTTTGCGATTTTTTTTGTGCAAAAACATTCACCAAACCCGTTACAACCATCACTGCAAACGCCGTGCCAACTGCGGTGTGCTGCAAATATTCGGACGCACCAAACTGTCCGTGAAATAAATAAACCAAAGCCGAAACCACAACCACACCGCCGCCAATGCCTAACATACCTGCGGCAAAGCCAGAAAATGAACCAGCGAGAATCAGTAAAAAAATGGTGAGCGGGGCAAGTGTTTGCATAATCATCGTGTGCGTGTATTAAGAATAGGCGTTATTATGCCAAGATTTTAAAACAATTAGAAATTAACAATGCTTGTAATCTTTTGCTTATGGTTTGTTAGATATTTTTTATTAAAAATGTTAGAGATCACAGCGTTATTTATACATTGGAGGAACTCTTGCAAAACTCTATTTTTCACCATTCGTCATTTTGAGTGTAAGCGAAGAATCTTTTATAAAACAATCAGTTGAAATTCTTTGTTTCCCTATGGAAAATTCAGAATGACGAGTTTTGCAGAGGTCTCAACTTTCAAGACTTCGAATAGGTGTTTTGCCATTAAGCTCCGCATGAGACTTAATCTTATTTAGTCGATAAATTCAAAACACTAATGTTTATGGCACTTTGCCGTATTAGCTGTATTGTCTACACGGTAACGCTTGTTATTCTTGTG
>JAFWTP010000074.1 GCA_017518845.1 Neisseriaceae bacterium | reverse complement strand
TCCCACCCTATAACGAACGCTTTTTTTGTTTCAGATTAGGTTTTGCAAAGGTTTCAGGCTGCCTAAACACTTCCGTTAAAAAAATCCAGCACACATTCAGGCAGCCATGAGAGTTTATCTTGTCGCCGATTGTCCATAAAACCCACATGACCGCCCTCATTAGGATACATTAAAAACACCTGCTCCGAGACTTCATCGGCTCTGGGCAAGGCATTTGCGGGCATAAAGGGGTCGTTTTGGGCGTTAATCACGATGGTTGGCACGGCAACATTTGCCAAAAACGGCTTGGCAGACGATTTGCGATAATAATCCATAGCATCATCAAAACCGTGTAGCGGTGCGGTAAAGCGGTCGTCAAAGTCTTTCAAAGAATAACAATGCCGCCAGTCGGCAGTCGGCATAATTTTGCGGGCTTTGGGTATCAGCGTTTTCAAAAAATACGGCGTATAAACCGTGCGTGCAAAAGGCAAGGCAAAGGCTTGCGTGGCAATGATTAAATCCAAAGGTGCAGAAACCACAGCATCGGCTTGGCAGGCGGCATTTTTACCTGTTTCGCCCAAATATTTAGCCAAAGCATTGCCGCCCAAAGACACGCCTACGACAAAGGGTTTTTTGCCTGTTTCCTGATATATCTTATTCAAAACAAAATAAATTTCTGCCGAATCACCCGAATGATAAAACACAGGAGCAGTATTTTCCACGCCGCCGCAACTTCTAAAATGAACAACCACAAACGGCAAGTTTCGCTGTTTCGCCAATCGTGCAAACGCTTGGGCATAATGACTTTTGGAACTGCCCTCCAAACCGTGAAACATCACGATGGTCGGTTTTTCAGGCTGCCCCACAATAAAATCATACGCAACAAGCGTTTGCCCTGTGGAATCTAAACGCAATTCACGATAAAAATCAACAGGTTGTGTGGTATAAAATTTAGCAGCAACGGTCTGCATATGCCCGCCTTTCAAAAACGGCGGCGGTGTGTAAGAAGATTGAATTAAGGGCATTTTTTATCACTGCTGAAATTTCAAATGATACAGCGTTTATTCATTATATTGTATGATTTTGCAGGTAAATAATGCTTTCAGGCAGCCTGAAACCTTTGCAAAACTGGTAGATGTGCGTGCATTTCAAGGCGTAGTAGCACAGAAAACGAAGACATAACAATTAGTTAGGCGAGTTTTCGAGCAACGCACAACGAAGAAATGTGCCACAGATGCCAGTTTTGCAAAGGTTTCAACCTGAAAAGCACAAATGCCTTAATTTTGCTACAATCGCCATTTTGTCAATTATCAAGAGAAAAACAATGGATTACACTCGTCAAGGTCGTGCGGACAATGCTTTACGCACGGTTAAAATAACGCCGCATTTTTTGCAATCGCCCGAAGGTTCTGCCTTAATTGAGTGCGGCAACACCAAAGTGATTTGCACGGCAACGGTGGAAGAGACTGTGCCGCCTTTTTTGAAAGGCAAAGGACAAGGCTGGATTACGGCAGAATATGGTATGTTGCCGCGTTCAACAGGTGTGCGAATGAAACGCGAAGCGGCAAGCGGCAAGCAAGGCGGTCGCACGGTGGAAATTCAACGACTGATTGGTCGTTCTTTGCGTGCGGCGTGTGATTTGGTCAAATTGGGCGAGCGGCAGATTATTATTGATTGCGATGTCATTCAAGCAGACGGCGGCACGCGATGTGCGTCTATTACGGGCGGATTTGTGGCTTTATCTTTGGCAATCAATAAGTTATTGGCGGATAATAAATTGCCAGAAAATCCGCTGATTGCACAAATTGCCGCCATATCGGTGGGCGTAGTGGGTGGCGTGCCGTTGTTGGATTTGGATTATATTGAAGATTCAGGTTGCGATAGCGATATGAATGTAATTATGAGCAATAACGGAAAAATTGTGGAAATTCAAGGCACTGCCGAAGGTGCGGCATTTGGCACGCAGGAATTGACGCAACTTTTGAGCTTGGCAGAACACGGCATTCAACAGTTATTTGCCATACAAAAACAAGCCATTACCGCTGCCTGAAAAAAAAAGCGTGCTTTGGAAAAAGCACGCATAGAATTTAAGCATTGTCCTTGCTTTATGCATTCAAATTGAAGTCAATCCAACTCATCAAACTTGAAATCATCATTTGCATAGGCGTTATTAAACATTTTTTAGATTAACGCAATCTTAATAAATCTTAACAATCAAAATTTGCGGTATGATGACAATTATTTCACCATTCACTATTCAAAAATGAACACCCTACCCCCATTAGATGAACAAGCAGCAAACGATTGTGCGGCGTTGTGTTTGGAAATTACGGATAAAATCAAGCAAAACAATGGGTTTTTGCCGTTTGTCGATTATATGAATTGGGCGTTATATGCACCAAAATATGGCTATTACAGCGGCAGGGCTGAAAAAATTGGTCAATATGGCGATTTTGCCACCGCACCGCAACTGACTGATTTATTTGGAAAATGCTTGGCACGGCAGTTGTTGCAAATTTTGCCACAAACCGCAGGCAATATTTATGAATTTGGGGCAGGCACGGGAAAATTGGCGGTGGATATATTAAAGTGGCTACCTGAAAACGCTTGGCAAAAATACTATATCATTGAATTATCAGCAGATTTACGAACACGGCAAAAAGATTATATTCAACACAACGCACCGCAATATGCTCATAAAATCAAACATTTAGATAGGCTGCCTAAACACTTTGACGGCGTTATTTTGGGTAATGAAGTATTGGACGCCATGCCCTGCGAAGTGCTTGAAAAACGGGAAGACGGTATTTATCGAATGGGCGTTAAAAATACGCCACAGGGTTTTGATTGGGCGGCAACAAAAGCCACAGGCTTATTATTGGCAGAAGCCCAAAATAGGCTGCCTGAAAGTGTTTTTTCCTATCGCACGGAAATCAATTTGCAGGCGGAAGCGTTTGTGCGAACGGTTTCTGAACGCTTAACGCGTGGCGGTATGTTGTGGATTGATTACGGTTTTGACCGCAAAGAATATTATCACCCGCAACGCAACACAGGCACGCTGATGGGGCATTATCGTCATCACACTGTCGATAACCCCTTTGTTTTTACAGGACAAATGGATTTAACTGCCCACATTGATTTTACGGCGATTGCAGACGCAGCCACAGAAGAAGGGCTTGATTTTATTGGCTACACCACGCAAGCGGCGTTTTTAATGGCGTGCGGTATTACCGATTTTTTGGCAGAATTGGGCGACACGGCAGGCGAAAAATACATTAAAACCGTCTCCGCCGTGCAGAAATTGCTCAATCCACACGAAATGGGCGAGTTATTTAAATGTATTGCCTTTGGCAAAAATATCAACCCCGATTGGCTTGGATTTAGCGGCTTGGATTTAAGTGGGAAGTTGTAATTTTGGGCTGCCTG
>JAFWTP010000073.1 GCA_017518845.1 Neisseriaceae bacterium | reverse complement strand
GATTATCCAATCTCTTTTAGACACCGATTTATATAAATTCACCATGTTGCAAGCCATTTTGCACCAGTTTCCGCAAACGATGAGTGAATATCAATTTCGCTGTCGCAATTTAGATGAAACGGTTTATCCTTTGGTTGAAATCAAGGACGAGTTGGAACGCGAGTTAGACGCTCTGTGCGACATTCGTTTTACACATGAAGAGTTGGATTATCTGCGTTCCTTGCGTTTTATCAAAAGCGATTTTGTCGATTATTTGGAATTATTCCAACTCAAACGGCGGTTTATTCAAGTGGGCATTGATGATCAAGGACGCTTGGATATTGTGGTCAAAGGTCCGATGATTCAGGCGATGTTCTTTGAAATTTTCATCTTGGCAATGGTCAATGAATTGTATTTTCGCCGTTTGGAAACGCCCGAAGTGCTTGCCGAAGGCGAACGCCGCCTGCAAGATAAAGCGGCATTTATGAAAGAGTGTGAGCAGAAGCAAAATCCTAATGACCCGCCGTTTGCGGTGTCGGACTTTGGCACACGCCGCCGTTATACTTTTGCGTGGCAAAAACATGTGTTGGAAGTGCTGCATGAAGCGTCTCCTGCGATTTTTCGTGGCACCAGCAATGTGCATTTGGCAAAAGAATTGGGGTTAGTGCCGATTGGCACGATGGCTCACGAATTTATGCAGTCGTTTCAATCGCAAAATGTGCGTCTGCGTGATTTTCAAAAAGCGGCGTTGGAATCTTGGGTGCAGGAATATCGTGGCGATTTGGGCGTGGCTTTAACGGATACAGTGGGTATGGACGCATTTTTGCAGGATTTTGACCTGTATTTTGCCAAACTGTTTGACGGCTTACGCCACGATAGCGGTGACCCATACGAATGGGGCGAAAAAGCCTATCGGCACTATAAAAAATTACGCATTGACACCAAAACCAAATCGCTGACATTCTCGGACGGTTTGAATTTGCAAAAGGCGTGGGATTTATACCAGTATTTCAAAGACCGCTTTAAGCCCAACTTTGGCATTGGCACTAATTTAACCAACGATATGGGACACACGCCGTTGAATATTGTATTAAAATTGGTCAGTTGCAATGGTCAGTCGGTTGCCAAAATTTCCGACAGTCCTGGTAAAATTATGACCACAGATAAAACTTTCTTGGATTATTTGAAACAAACTTTTGGCGTGCCTGAATAAGTTGTCGGGTGGGCATTTTTGCCCGGCAAATAAAATTTTTCAGGCTGCCTGAAACGCTGTATAGTCGGTTCACAGCAAAAACAGGCAAGGCAACGAGCCGAAGATAGTATAAATAATACAGCAAGGCTATCGTTACGCTGCATGATTTTGCTGTGAATCGACTATAACACAAACACACAACGAAATAACCCAAACAAAGGAAACCCTATGCAAAATTTATTTAATCTCAAAGAAATTCGCCAACGCTTTCCTGCTTTGTGCGAGAAACGCTCCGCCCACGCACACAAAGGCATATTAGGCACGGTGGGGGTTGTGGGTGGCAGCACAGGCATGACAGGTGCGGTGGCGTTAGCCAGTGTTGCGGCTCTGAAAACAGGCTGTGGCAAGGTGTTTGCTGGTTTTCATCAAAACGCCCTACCCTTTGCTTATTTGCCTGAACAGCCCGAAATTATGCTCAACACCGCCGATGAGTTAATGCGGCGAAAAGATATTAGCGCATGGGTGGTGGGCTGTGGCTTGGGACAAAGTCTGCACGCCAACCGCTTGGTGGCAAAAGCCTTGTTATCGCCCAAATTTTCAACCATTGTATTGGACGCAGACGGCTTAAATTTATTGGCACTTTGGGATAAGGAAAATTTGTTCAGGCTGCCTGAAAACAGTGTTCGCGTGCTGACGCCACACCCGTTGGAAGCCGCACGGCTATTGCATTGTAGCGTAGAAAAAGTGTTGCAAAATCACACGCAATCGGCGTTAGCCATTGCTCAACGCTATCAGGCGTGGGTGGTGTTAAAAAGCGACAAAAGCACGATTGCTTATTATGACGGCACAATTATCATCAACGACAGCGGCAATCCGTCTTTGGCAACCGCAGGCAGCGGCGATGTACTGGCAGGCATTATCGGCAGCCTGTTAGCCCAAAAAATCCCCGTACAACAAGCCATACATGGTGGTGTGTGGCTACACGGCACAGCAGGCGAAATGTTAGCCGCACAGGGTTTAAGCATTGGGGCAACGGCACACGAAATCATCAATCAAGTGCGGCTGTTGCGGCATCAATTAACAATGAGATAATTAGCCGTAGGGTGGGCAACTTGTTGCCCACGCGTTTTTATTCATATTTTAACTTACGCTGAACTTCGTTTCAGGCAACCTGAAAACTTTTGTAGTCGCTTCACAACAAAAGCATCGACTATTATATTGCCACACGGATTCGTAATTGCTAACGCAATTCCTTTAAATTTTTAAAGATTTTGCGTGAGCAAAATCGAATCCGTGTGGCGTTTAAAAAATCTATCCTTTCAGGCTGCCTGAAAGAATAATCGAAGCGTTATCTAACATATCCGTCAAGCCGCAGGCTTGACATAATCATTGCTAATTGCTCATTACTCATTGCTCATTGTTGTAAAAAATACGCTAAAATACCCCCTTTTTATCTTTACACCTGCCTGAAACGCTTTAATTATGTCCGACAACTTATCCCCTGCTCCTGTGAAAAATATTTTATTCGCAATGATTTACGAATTATTGCTGATTTGTGCCGTGTCGTTTGTGGGGCTATTGTGTGCCACGCCGTTTGTGTTTCTATTCAAAAATATACCTTTATTATCATCAACTTGCGTGAGTTTATGCGTTTTGGCTGCGTGGTATTTATATTTCATCGGCACTTGGAAAAAAGGACAAACCTTGCCAATGAAAACATGGCATTTGGTGATTAAAACCGCCAACGGCAATCGCCCAACAATCAAGCATTTACGATTGCGTTTTTTGTGGGCGGTGTTGTTTTTTATTTTAATTCCGTCTGTCGCTTATCTGGCGACACGCCATTTCGGTTATCCGCCCAAAATTGCCGCAGGTTTATCACTGATTTGGTGGATTCTGCCCATAGGCTGGTTGTTTGTCGGCGGCAATCGCCAAACACTGTATGATTTTTTATCAGGCACAAAATTATTTAAGAAAGTTCAATAATGAATATTGCTTTAACCATTGCTAATGAATTGAAAGTTGCCGAACACCAAGTTCAGGCAGCCATTGAACTGCTTGATGACGGTGCAACTGTGCCGTTTATTGCTCGCTACCGCAAAGAAGCCACAGGCGGGCTTGATGATACGCAACTGCGGCTTTTGGACGAACGCTTACACTATTTGCGTGAATTGGAAAGCCGCAAACAAACGGTGCTCAAAAGCATTGAAGAACAAGGCAAATTGTCGGACGAATTGCTTGAAAAAATAAAGGCTTGCGACAATAAAACCGCTTTGGAAGATATTTATTTGCCGTATAAACCCAAACGCCGCACCAAAGCCCAAATCGCACGCGAAAATGGTTTGCAGCCTTTGGCGGATTTATTGTTAAAAGAAGCGTTCAGGCAGCCTGAAAAAGAAGCAGAAGTATTTGTTAATGCGGAAAAAAATCTGCCTGATATTAAAGCGGTTTTAGACGGCACAAGGGCAATTTTAATGGAAACCTTTGCCGAAGATGCGGATTTAATCGCGGCGTTGCGTGAGCAATTTTGGCACACTGCCCATTTACATTCGCAGGTGATTGCAGGCAAAGAATTAGACGGCGAGAAATTTAAGGATTACTTTGATTTTTCTGAAAAAATTGCCACAATTCCCAGCCACAGAGCGTTGGCAGTGTTGCGTGGTCGCAATGAAGAAGTATTAAAAATTTCTTTGAAATATCAATCAGATGACACGCCTTTAACGGAACAATCTGCATTTGAAAAAATGATTATTCGCCATTTCAGGCTGCCTGAAAACGCCGATAAATGGTTGTTTGATACGGTGCGTTTGGCGTGGCGGGCGAAAATTTTTCTGTCTTTGGAATTGGACGCTTTGTCGAAATTAAAAGAAATCGCAGACAGCGATGCGATTGAAGTTTTTTCTAAAAATCTCAAAGACTTACTTCTTGCCGCTCCGTTGGGACGCATACCCACTTTGGGATTAGATCCAGGTTATAAGAATGGCATTAAAACCGCCGCCGTTGATGATACAGGCAAAATGACGGCAACTAAAATTGTTTATCTTCACCGCGAAGAAGAAGCCTTGTTTGAATTAGAAAAAATTATTAAAAACAATAATATACAGTTTATTGCGATTGGCAACGGCACAGCCAGCCGTGAAACCGATAAATTGGCGACGGCATTACTGCACAGGCTGCCTGAAAAAAATATTCGCAAAATCACCGTCTCCGAAGCGGGTGCGTCTGTGTATTCTGCGTCCGAAATTGCCGCCGAAGAGTTTCCCGACCTTGATGTCTCCTTGCGTGGTGCGGTGTCGATTACTCGCCGCCTGCAAGACCCTTTGGCAGAGTTGGTGAAAATCGACCCCAAATCCATTGGCGTGGGGCAGTATCAGCACGATGTCGATCAAATTCGTTTGGCAAAAAGTTTGGACGCGGTGGTGGAAGATTGCGTGAATGCGGTGGGCGTGGATTTGAATACTGCGTCCGCACCGCTTCTGTCAAGGGTTTCAGGCTTAAACAAAACCATTGCCAAAAATATTGTTGAATATCGCAATCAAAACGGTGCGTTCAAAAACCGCAAAGCCTTGCTGAAAGTGCCACGATTGGGCGAAAAAGCCTTTGAACAAGCCGCAGGATTCTTACGCATTACGGACGGCAATGAACCTTTGGACGCGTCTGCGGTACATCCCGAAAGTTACGGCGTGGTGAAAAAAATGTTGGCAAATTTGGGTGTGGCGGCAAGTGAGTTAATTGGCAATAACGAATTATTAAATAAAATCAAACCGATAGATTATACCGATGAACAATTCGGCTTGCCCACCATTATGGATATTTTAAGCGAATTGGATAAACCAGGACGCGACCCACGGGGCGAATTTCAAACCGCCGAATTTAACGAAAATGTAAATGAAATCAAAGATTTAATTGTAGGAATGACACTGCAAGGCACGGTTACGAATGTGGCTGATTTTGGTGCGTTTGTGGATATTGGCGTGCATCAAGACGGCTTGGTGCATATTTC
>JAFWTP010000072.1 GCA_017518845.1 Neisseriaceae bacterium | reverse complement strand
TCATACACCTATATTGCGGTTATTTTGCCCTGTCGGGCAAATGGTGGGCAAGAATGCCCACCCTATAACAGAATGAAATTTTTATTTCAGGCTGCCTGATTTTGCTAATTTTATCAATTCTATTAAAATTTCAATAGAATATTTTAAATCATCGTCTGTATATTCTGTTTTCGTTTGATTTGGCAAATTATCACGGTGGTCTATGGCATTTCTAATAAAACAACAGATTGTTTCATAATTTGTACTGCCATATATCCATTGACAAGGACTACCTTTACTATCTTGTAAAACATTTTTAGATAATAAACTTTGATTATTTTTTATTTTATTATCTATATCTAATATTTCATTTATTCCTGTTATTTTTTGAAAATAACCAAATAATTGTATATAATAATCTTTGATTGAAATATTTAACCTTATCAAGTCTATTAAAATTTCAATAGAATATTGTAAATCATCTTCATATTCTTTTTTTGTTTGACTTGGTAAATTATCAGGGTGGTCTATGGCATTTCTAATAAAACAGCAGATTGTGTAGTAAGTAGTAGTTTTCGGCTTACCTTTTGTATCAACAAAGTTATGTTCCCATTCACAAGAATTTCCTTTACTATCTTGTAAAACATTTTTATATAATAAACTTTTATTATCTTTTATTTTATCATCTACTTCTTTTATATTCATGTCCTTTGAGAAATGTTTTTCCATTAGACTATGCAAATAACCAAATAATTGTATATGATAACCTATACTTGTAATATTAAATACATGATAGTTAATTTCTTCCGCTGTAACGGCAGGAAGAATAAATGTACCGTCCCTTTTTATTATTTTCTTAACCTGATTATTTTCTTGTAAAGCAATAATCACACAATTATCTAATTTTAACGCATTTTCTATAATAAAATTAGAATGCGTTGATACAATAATTTGTGAAGTTTGCTTATTATTATCAAGAAATAATTTTCGATAATAATCTAAAATCTTTTGTTGCCATTTAGGGTGCATACTGATTTCAGGCTCATCAATTAACACCACTGCACCATTTAAGGCTTCTTTATCTTTTAATAAAAACGCACCACGAAAAACAATTTGTTTCTCTCCTGAACTTAAATTGTCAATGAAAAATGGTTTATTTTCTTGTGTGGTTTTAAATAAAATATTATTTTGCTCAACCCCTTCAACTTTTAGTTTATTTTCAAACATATAGTTGAAAGCATTTTTAAATCTATCTAATTGTGGTTTAATTTTTTCCAAATCATTTCCATTTTCATAAGCACGGTTAAGTTTTTCAGTATCATCAGCCCTTGTTCTCAACAAAAAATTGACTACTTCGTTTGCAATATTGGCATCGGATTTTATACTTTTTACATTTTTTTCTACTGTTGATAGTTCTATACCATTTTTATTTCTTATAAAATTGATATTTACAGTAGAATAAATTGAACTGAATTTAATTTCTTCTTTTATTAACTCTTGGTATTTTTTCTCGTTACTATTTTCATTTAATATTACTTCAGTTACATAATATTTCTTTTCGCCATTGAAAATACCGTGCTGTTCATTTTCTCCACAATATTTAATTGTATTTGGAACACCATCACATAAAACTTCTAATTTTAAATCTTTACAATCACATTCATATTTCATTATTTTATAAATTTCTTCCAAAATAGTCGTTTTTCCTGTACCATTTTCCCCAGCAATAATAATGGTATCCGCAGGAGTACCATTATTATCACAAAAATTTAATTCCAACCCCCCTAAAATAGAGTGTTCTTGTGGAAATTGAATTGATTTAATTTTAATCATTTTATTCACCTATTTTTCACTTGTAAAAAATTAAATAAAAATTGTTTTTCAGGCTGCCTGAAAGCACTTCCCGTGCAGGGAATTCGTCATTGCGAGCCGTACGATAGAACAGCGAAAACAATTTATTCGGGTAGCCTATCCCAAAAACGGCATTATATAAAACCATTTAAGCAACCTAAAATCATTTTTGCCTTGTCGTTTTAATGGATAGGCTACCCAAATAAGCCTGTCGGCTTATTTGGAGATTGCTTCGCATTGACTGCGTCAATACTCGCAATGACGACAAGGGTTTCAGGCTGCCTGAAAATGCTATCACGATTTTATTGCTACCCAAGTCCCCTACTCTTCCACAGGCAACTCACTTGCCACTTGTGCCAACAGTTTATCCACTGTTCTTGCTTGTTCTTCGGCGGTGTCGTAGATAAACGAGAGTTCAGGCGTGCGAAACAGGGTGATTTTGTGCGACAAGGCATGACGCAAACGCCCTTTTGCTGCGTCAAAAGCGTGCTGTGCGTCCGCTTGTTTGCTGTTATCTAATACGGTGTAATACACTTTTGCCCAACTGTAATCACGGGCAATTTGTGCGTCTGTTAGCGTAAAAATGCCAAAACGAGGGTCTTTTAAGGCTTGAATTTCAGACGACAATTCTCGTAACAGTTGCTCTTTAATGCGGTCTTGACGGTGAAATGATGAATTATGTCGGCTCATTTTTTTGCTCCTAATCGTTTTTGGTTAAGGGGCAAGGATAACATAAATACAATGAGCAATGAGCAATTAGCAGTGAGCAGTTGTTTCGTCAATTCTACGGATTGACGGATATTTTTTAGATAACGCTTCGATTTTTCTTTCAGGCAGCCTGAAAATTAGTTCAATAAACAAAGTGAAGTTACAATATTATCAAAGCATTATCTAATTAAATAATCTGTTTTGCCGCAAGGCAAAACGAAACAACTGCTCACTGCTCACTACTCACTGCTCACTGATTTTCAACCCTGCCTGAAAAAGTGGAAATATGCTATAATCCACAAGTTTTTACTAATCAATTTTCAACCTTTTTAGAAAACACATAAAATGACCGACATTCAACAAAATCCGCAACAAAATCAAAGTACTGATAATTACGATGCGTCCAGCATTACCGTTTTGGAAGGCTTGGAAGCGGTTCGCAAACGACCAGGTATGTATATCGGCGACACGCAGGACGGCTCTGGGCTTCATCATATGGTGTTTGAAGTCTTGGATAACGCCATTGACGAGGCACTCGCTGGGCATTGTAACAAAATCACCGTAACCGTTTCTTCGGATAATTCTGTGTCGGTTGAAGATAATGGGCGTGGTATTCCAACCGATATTCACCCCAAAGAAAACCGCTCCGCTGCCGAAGTGATTATGACGGTGCTGCATGCGGGCGGTAAGTTTGATAACAACAGTTATAAAATTTCGGGCGGCTTGCACGGCGTGGGCGTGTCTGTGGTCAATGCCCTGTCGGACTGGCTGAAACTGAATATTTATCGCAATGGCAAAGAATATTTTGTTGAGTTTCGTCATGGTGTCGCCGTTGCTCCGTTAGAAGAAATCGGCACGACTGACAAAAAAGGCACCAAAGTAACCTTTATGGCATCAACCGATACTTTCGGTGCGATTGAATATCACTTTGATATTTTGGCAAAACGCATGCGTGAGTTGTCGTTTTTGAATAATGGCGTGGATATTGAATTATTCGACAAACGAGACGGCAAGCACGAAAGTTTTGCACTGGCAGGCGGCGTGGCTGGTTTTGTGAAATTTATGAATCGCAACAAAACCACACTACACGAAAAAGTGTTTTATGTTGCGGGCGAAAAAGACGGTATGGGCGTGGAATGTGCGATGCAGTGGAATAATTCCTACCAAGAAACCGTGCAATGCTTTACGAATAATATTCCGCAACGCGATGGCGGCACGCACTTAACCGCCTTGCGTCAGGCGATGACAAGAACACTTAATCAGTATATTGAAGCCAACGACATTGCCAAAAAAGCCAAAATCGAAACCGCAGGCGATGATATGCGTGAGGGCTTAACCTGCATTTTATCGGTAAAAATGCCTGACCCTAAATTCTCTTCGCAAACCAAAGATAAACTCGTTTCCAGCGAAATTACGCCTGTGATTAGCGAAATTTTGTCAAACGCTTTACACGAGTTTTTGGAAGAAAATCCAGCAGACGCCAAAATTATTTGCGACAAAATTGTGGAAGCGGCAAGAGCCAGAGAAGCCGCTCGCAAGGCACGCGATATTACTCGCCGCAAAGGCATTATGGACGGATTAGGCTTACCAGGAAAGTTAGCCGACTGCCAAGAAAAAGACCCTGCCTTGTGCGAATTGTATTTAGTCGAAGGGGACTCCGCTGGCGGTTCTGCCAAACAAGGACGCGACCGCAAGTTTCAAGCGATTTTGCCTTTGCGTGGCAAAATTTTGAATGTCGAAAAAGCCCGCTTTGAAAGAATGCTTGCCAGTCAAGAAGTGGCAACGCTGATTACCGCATTAGGTTGTGGCATTGGCGGCGAAGAATATAAACCTGAAAAACTGCGTTATCACCGCATTATCATTATGACCGATGCCGATGTCGATGGGGCACACATTCGCACCCTGCTTTTAACTTTCTTCTATCGCCAAATGCCTGAATTAGTTGAACGCGGACACATTTATATTGCCCAGCCGCCTTTATATAAAGCCAAATTCGGCAAAAAAGAACAATACTTAAAAGACGATAACGAACTCAATCAGTTTTTATTGTCTTTGGCGTTAGACAACGCAACAATCGTTTCAGGCAGCCTGAAAACAGACGGTGCGAAGTTAGAAATGGCAGCCAAGCAATATTTCAACGCCCAAAATGTCATCAAACGCGAAAGCCGCAGCATTGACGAAACGGTTTTAACCGCTTTGTTAAATACTACGCAAGCGATTGATTTATCTGATGAAAATAATGCAAACAACGCTTTACAAACCTTACAAAGCGTGGTGAATGATGACAAAATTTCTTTGACGATAGTTGCGGAGAATGAACAAAATCTCATCAAAATCACCCGC
>JAFWTP010000071.1 GCA_017518845.1 Neisseriaceae bacterium | reverse complement strand
TTAACTTAATCAGTGAAGAAGAGTTAAAATTCGTCCAAAATGAATTAAACAACCGACCAAGAAAAACATTAGGCTGGCGAACGCCGAAAGAAGTCTTTACTCAACACTTAAAGTGTTGCACTTGAAACTTTAATCCGCCCTGCCTGAAACAATATAAGGAAACCAAAAATGTTTGAAACCAACCGCAGTGTGGTAACACTTATTCCACAAGAACCGTTTTGGGCGTGGCTCAATAGCCTGCCCGATGCTGATTTGGACGATTTAAGTTTGGAAGATTTGCAAGATGACCCAAATGCTTATCTAATTGACGCTTGCGATGATATGGAAACCGCTTGGGACGAGATTATCAGCCGTTTGGAAGAATTGTTTTCGGCAGAACTCGCCGACTGGTGCGAAGACCCTGAACACTGGCCCGATATGAATCCCGAAATTTTTACCGAATGGTTTGAAGTGCGTATTTCCACGATTGTGGCTGACTTGCCGAATAAAGAAATGCAACGCACGCCGTTTGAGCCGATTATCATCAATCCAGACGCATAAATAATAACAATGAAAGACACTATTATCAAAGTTCGTGGCTATCATCTTGATGTGTATCAGCATGTTAATAACGCTCGCTACTTGGAATTTTTAGAAGAAGCCCGTTGGAATGCCTTGGAAGACGGCGATTTAATTAGCACGCTCCAACAAAATAACTGGGGTTTTGCTGTGGTGAATATCAATATTGCTTTTCGCCGTGCTGCTGTTTTGGGCGATGTGTTGGTGATACAAACCCGCCACCACGCGTTTAGCAATAAAAGTGCCACACTCCGCCAGACGATTATTAACCAAGCCACGCAAAAAGTGGTGAGCGAAGCCGAAGTTACC
This sequence comes from Neisseriaceae bacterium, assembly GCA_017518845.1. Classification (GTDB taxonomy): domain Bacteria; phylum Pseudomonadota; class Gammaproteobacteria; order Burkholderiales; family Neisseriaceae; genus RGIG9985. The sequence continues at coordinate 6,029 of JAFWTP010000071.1, read as the reverse complement.
TACACCATTTTTGATATGACCACCAACAAAGCCTTGCCGTTGGACGAAAATTTACGCACACTGATTTTAAAAAACGCACTATGAAACAATTAGTTATCACTTTATTATGTACTGCCATTTTGAGCCTTGCCGCTTGCAAACCCGCCGCACCATCGTTCAGGCTGCCTGAAATTGAAACCGCACAGATAATGGACGAACGCAACTTTATCGGCAAAACGACTTTGCTTAATTTTTGGTATCCGTCTTGCCCAGGTTGCGTCAAAGAAATGCCACAACTGATTAACCTGCATAACAAGTATGCGAATAACCCAAATTTTCAAACCATCGCCATTTCGCTGAATCTCAATAGCGAAGCGGAAGTTCGGGCATATATTCAACAATATAAACTGCCGTTTGCAGTGGCATACGACAAAGACAAAAAAGCCCAAACCGCCTACAATGTAACACTCGCTCCGATGACTTTTGTGATTGATAAACAAGGCAAAATCGTCAAACAATATTTGGGCGAACCTGATTGGCAGGAATTAACGGGCGTGTTGGATAAGGCGTTGAAATAATAAGTTTCAGGCAGCCTGAAAATATATTGAAATCTGCCGTAGGGTGGGTTTTCAACCCACCGCAACGCCGATAGCGTTGGTAACACAAAAAAATTTTAGCAAATCAAATCGTTCATTGCTCCTATGGAGCAATGGTGGGTCGAAGACCCACCCTACGGCGATTTAGATTTTTTGTTTCAAAATAAATTTTGCAGGGATATTTCATACGGTAAAAAGTTTTTCAGGCAGCCTGAAAAACTTTTTTATTCACCCCCTACCCTACTCCCTACTCAACGCTGCCACGGGGTCTAATTTGGCGGCGTTTCTTGCGGGTAAGTAGCCGAAAATAATGCCGATTGCTGTGGCGGTGATGAATGCACCTATCATTGAGAACAGCGAAAATGACAGCACAATTTCTTTGGAGACTTTGGGCAGAACATAGCCTATGCCTAATGCCAATAAAATGCCGATTAAGCCACCGATGAGACAGATTAACGCCGCTTCGATTAAGAATTGTTGCAAAATATCTTGGCTTCTGGCACCGATGGCCATTCTCACGCCAATTTCTTGCGTGCGTTCGGTAACCGACACCAACATAATATTCATCACGCCAATGCCGCCCACAATTAGCGAAATCACCGCAATCGCAGAAATTAGGTATTTCATACTGTTGGTAACGCTTTCCATTGTTTTACGCACGCTGTCGCTATTCATAATGGAAAAGTCAATCGTGCCGTGGCGTTGTTCCAAAATATTGCTGACAATATTTTCTGCCGCCGTGCTGGGAATGGAATCATCAAGCCGCACCGTGATATACGAAATATGCGATTGTCCCAACAGGCGGTTCATCACTGTGGTGTAAGGCAGCCATACGGTTACATTGTTGGCGTTATTAAAGGCGGTGTTATTGTCTTCGGCAACGCCAATAATCGTGGCTGGCATATTGTTTAAGATAATTGTGCGTCCCAATACACTGCGTGGAGAATCGTTGGGAAACAAGTTTTTAATGGTGTTTTGATCGACAATCGCACCTGTGGCGTAAGTGGCGACTTCTTTTTTGCCAAACAGGCTGCCTGCACTTAATTTTAAGCCCACCACATCAAAATATTCTTCGCCCACGCCACGCACGCTGCCTTCGGCACTTAAATTGCCGTATTTCACGGTAACACCGCCCCGCTGCACACCTGGCGTTACGCCTTTGACAAAACTTTGTTGAGCAAGCACATTCGCATCAGCCACTTTCAGCGTTCGCACTCGCCACGGATTGCGTTGTCCTGGTGCTCCTGGATATATGTCTAATACATTCGTACCCATAGCACTGATTTCTGCCAAGACGCTTTTTTGCATACCGTTGCCTAACGCCACAACCAGCACCACAGACGCAATGCCGATGATAATGCCCAACATGGTTAAAAATGACCGCATTTTGTGTCCGATAATCGCCCGCGTTGCCATTTTGAACGATTCTCGCAAGCGGTCAATCGGGTTGGCTCGCTCTCGCCGTCTTTCAGGCAGCCTATCTTGTTCTTCGCTTGCTCGTTCGGTTTTGCGGTCGGCGATAATATTACCGTCTTTAATTTCGATAATGCGTTTGGCGTTGTTGGCAACATTCATATCGTGGGTTACGATGATAATGGTATGTCCGTCATCATTGAGTTCCCGCAAGATTTTCATCACTTCCTTGCCGCTGACGCTGTCTAATGCACCTGTGGGTTCATCGGCTAAAATCACTTCGCCGCCGTTCATTAAGGCACGAGAAATGGACACCCTTTGCTGTTGTCCGCCTGATAATTGATTCGGGCGATAATCCACCCGTTCGCCTAAGCCGATTCGTGTTAATAATTGCTTGGCTCGTTCTATGCGTTTATGGGCAGGCACGCCTGCGTAAATCGCAGGAATGGCAACATTTTCTGCCGCAGTTAAATCGCCTAATAAATGATAGCGTTGAAAAATAAAACCAAAATATTCACGGCGTAAATGGGCAAGTTCATCAGGCGACATAGTCGAAACATCGCGTCCGCCCACTAAATATTCGCCGCGTGTGGGTTTATCCAAACAGCCGATAATATTCATCAGCGTTGATTTACCCGAACCCGAAGCCCCCACAATGGCAATCATTTCGCCTGCGTGAATGGTTAAATCTATGCCTTTTAATACTTCCAACGGCTCGCCGCCAGAATCGAACGAACGCCGAATATCTGACAACTGCAATAAAGGTGTGCCTGTCATCTGCGTCTTGGTCCTTGTTGCATACCCATATTTGGCATACCGCTCATTTGTGCTGTCATACCTGTTCTGCCGATGACAATTTCTTCGCCCTCTTTCAGACCAGAGACAATTTCAATGCTCACATCATCTTTAATGCCTGTTTCGACTTCACGGCGTTCAGGTTTGCCATTCACCAACACTTCCACCGTTTTTTTGCCATTACGACCACGCACGGCAGAAGACGGCACTTTCAAAACGCGTTCTTTTTCATTCACCACAAAATGCACATTCGCCGTCATATGCGTACGCAGTTCGCCGTTTTCATTCGGTACTTCCAACTGCCCATAGTAATAAATTGCCGTGGTATCCGAAACATTGCCGTTATTAGAAATTTCACGCGGTGCAGGGTCGATTGATTTGAGTGTGGTTTCATAGCGTTTGCCGTCATCAGCCCCCAACAGCGTAAAATAGGCTTTCATTTCAGGGCGAACGCGAGAAACATCGGCTTCGGCAATTTCCGCTTTAATTTTCATCTTATCTAACTGGGCAAGTTTAATCACGGTCGGCGTATTCATACCCGCATTTAAGGTTTGCCCTTCTTCGGCGGGCACCGCAATCACCGTGCCGTCCATCGGTGCAACTAACTTGGTGTAACCCATATTCAGTTCTGCGGTTTCAATCGACACTTCGGCTTGCTTAATTTGCATTTTGGCTTGATCCACAGCCGCTAATGCGGTTTTATAATTGGCTTCGGCGGTTTCCAACGCTTCTTTGGAAGTTGCCCCTTCGGCAAACATGGCTTTTTGGCGATTATATTGCTGATGAGCCTGCGTTAAAGATGCTTGACGCGACAACAACGCCGCCTTATTGCTATCCAAAGTGGCTCGTGCGGTTTTCAGTTGATTACTTGCTAATCGTGGGTCGATTTGAGCAATTAAATCGCCCTTTTTCACCGTATCGCCGATTTCAACCTTTAATTCACTAATCTCACCCGAAACCTGTGCCCCCACTTCCACTTCTTTGTAGGCATGCAATTTACCAGACGCTTGCACCGTCTCCGAAATATTGCCGTATTCGACTTTTTGGGTGATATATTCAATCTTGTCGCCCTTGCCTTGATAAACCGCAAAAGCCACAACAACAGCCGCCACAATACCTGCAAGAATAATTTTTTTCGCGTGTTTTTTAATGTTCATTTTGGATAATCATTGAATAAAATAAGGTTGAATTTTATACGATTTCAGGCTGCCTGAAAGTTAAAAAATCCATTCGTCAAGCCTATATAAGATGAAACTTTTCAGGCTGCCTGAAACCTTTTCAGGCAGCCTGAAAAACTTTTACGACTGCGGTTGTGGGTTAATTAAAATTTCCACACGGCGGTTTTTGGCTTTGCCTTCTACGGTTGAATTATCCGCAATCGGGCTTTTCGAGCCATAGCCTACCGAGCGAATACGACTTGCCGCCACGCCACGCGAAATTAAATGCGAAGACACCGCCGCCGCACGGCGTTCCGACAAAGGATTATTGATAGCGTCATTGCCTGTGCTGTCGGTGTGTCCTGCAACCGTAATCGTGGTTTCGTTGTAAGTGGCTAACACATTTGCCACATCGTTCAAAGTGGCAACCACAGTGTTGTTTAATTGTGCCGAATTGGTGGCAAAAGTAATGTTATCGGGCATGGTCAGCGTAATTTGATCGCCTTGTCGTGCCACATCAACTTGCGTGCCTGCTAATTTATCACGCAACAATTTTTCTTGATAATCCATATAACCGCCCACGCCTGCACCGATTGCACCGCAAGCCAAAGCGGAGTTTCTCGCACCTTTGGCACCGTGCGTTAAAGCACCCACAATGCCGCAAGTAACCGCGGCACCTGCACCATATTTCACCGTATTTGCCACTTTTTGATTGCCTGTATTCGGGTCAATCACACAGCCCGACAACACCAAAGCCAAACTTGCGGCGAACAAAGAAACGGTTTGAATTTTCATAGCAAAACTCCTTGTTTGAGATATTTGAAAAACGCTGCTTGTTTTTGAAACACATTGTACAAATGTTTTCAGGCAGCCTGAAACATCGTTTAACGAACGAAGTGAAGTTAAAAAAATGTGTGTTTATTGTGATAAGAAAAACTTAAATCGGTATTAAACCATTTATAATACGCTTTTTTATATTTTTTAATCCACTTATCAAATGAACGCTTTAATTAACGACTTAAAACAACGCAATTTAATTGCCCAAACCACTGACGAAGCGGCTTTGGGCGAGATTTTGGACACACAAAAAATTACGCTTTACTGCGGTTTTGACCCCACAGCCGACAGTCTGCACATCGGGCATTTGTTGCCTGTTTTGACTTTAAAACGCTTTCAGGACGCAGGACATACGCCGATAGCGTTAGTCGGCGGTGCCACAGGTATGATTGGCGACCCGAGTTTCAAAGCCACTGAACGCTCGCTGAATAGTTACGCAACGGTGGGCGTTTGGGTAAATAAAATCCGTGAGCAACTCTCGCCCTTTTTGTCATTTGAAGGGGAGAATGCGGCGATTATGGCAAACAACGCCGACTGGTTTATGTCGATGAATTGTTTGGATTTTTTGCGTGATATTGGCAAAAATTTTTCCGTCAATGCCATGCTTAATAAAGAATCCGTCAAACAACGATTAGCACGCGATGATGTGGGCATTTCTTTTACGGAATTTGCGTACAGCCTGTTGCAATCCTACGATTTTTCTCAATTAAATCAACGCTATGGCTGTATTTTGCAAATCGGCGGTTCTGACCAATGGGGCAATATTACCGCAGGCATTGATTTAACTCGCCGCTTAAACCAAAACGCCGTATTCGGCTTAACCTTGCCTTTGGTAACCAAATCGGACGGCACTAAATTTGGCAAAACCGAAAGCGGTGCGGTGTGGTTGTCGGCGGACAAAACTTCGCCTTATCAATTTTATCAATTCTGGTTGAAAGTGGCTGATGACGATGTTTATAAGTTTTTGAAATACTTTACTTTTTTATCGGTTGAAGAAATTAACCAAATCGAAGAGACGGATAAAAATTCAGGGCAAAAACCCCAAGCCCAACGCATTTTAGCCGAAGAAATGACGCGATTGATTCACGGCGAAGACGCTTTAACCGCTGCCCAAAGAATTTCAGCAAGCCTATTTGACGGACAAATCGGCGATTTAACCGAAAACGATTTTGCACAATTAGCATTAGACGGCTTGCCCACGCACACCGTTTCAGGCAGCCTGAATGTGGTTGAAGCGTTAGTCAAAACAGGC
>JAFWTP010000070.1 GCA_017518845.1 Neisseriaceae bacterium | reverse complement strand
GACAACCGCCTGTTTTGATGGATAACAGTGCGGAAATTTGCACTTTTTGCGGATCAAAATGTTGCCGATGAACTGATGCTGCCTGAAAAATTAAATCTAAAAACGGCAGGTCAAATAATTCTTCCACTTGGCATTTCCGCCAATATTGGGCAGTTGCATGTGGTGTGGGTTTGGATTTAAGTTTTAATATGTATTCGTTCATTATTCAATCCTATTATTTTTTCACAGGCAAAAACATAAAATAAGTAGCGGCGGCAATTAACACAAATGACACCGCATAATTCCAACGCCATTTTTCTTGCAGAAATAAAACCGCAAAGCCTGCAAAAATAATTAACGATAATACTTCTTGAATGATTTTTAATTGAAATGGCGAAAATCCGTCCATTTTACCAAAATAATTATTGGCAGGCACCATAAAAATATATTCAAAAAACGCCACACCCCAAGAAATAAAAATTAGGGCAATAATTTCTTTAAAATTATTGGGCGGATTGTCTTTTAAATGACCATACCAAGCGTAGGTCATAAAACAATTTGAAATCGCTAATAATAAAATGGTACGCATTTTTAAGGCTTTCTATGTTTTCAGGCTGCCTGAATTGTTTTTTTACGATACACCAAATGGGTTAAATATATCACAAAAAATAATTGTAAAAACAAACCTGCCAACGGAATTAAACACAATAAATAAAAAATAAAACACGCAAAAATAAAAGCACTGCCGCCGCCTTGTTTGATTTGTATTAAAAAATCATCTTGGCTCGCGGTATTGGAATAAATATCTACTAAAAAGAATTTGTAAAATAAATAAAAAAATGGAATATGTAAAACAATTAAACCCAAACCTGGAATAAAACATAAAGGCAGACACAATAAAAATAAACCGATAAATTTAAGGAATACCCACGCCATTTCTTTAATCACAATATAAAAATTGGCTTTGGGGCTAATATTGAATTGATAATGGCGTGCGTCAATTTCAGCGGTAATAATGGGGGTTAATAAACCCGCAATCATTAACGCAATAATGACAGAAAAAATAATAACAAATATAAAACCTAATGAATAAAATAAAAAATACATTAAATAATGCACAACTGTTAAATGCAAAAACCAAGATAAGATTTTATATTGTTCAATAAAACCATAATTACCTGTTTCTAAACCTGTTTTAACGCTGTCTAATAATGCTCCGCCGCCAACAATCAATAATGTACAAAAGATGACTAAAACCGCAATCAAAGGCAAAAAAGACCATAAAATAATCTTTTTTGTCCAGAAATCACGAAAGGATAAGGCGAGTAGGTTGCTCATTTTATTGCTTTATCTTGTTTCAGGCAGCCTGAAAAGGTTTTCAGGCTGCCTGAACAATTTACCATATTTGTCGATTGCTTAAAGTTTCTTTCACTTCTTGCCTAATTTGTGTGCCGAAGCGTTTGCCTAAAAGGGTTGCGAAGTCGTCTTTGGGCGTGTAATCGACTAATTTTTCGGCTTTAATCACATCGCGTGAAACGCTGTAAATATTGCCGAAGTCGTCAATTAAGCCGACTGCTTTGGCTTCCGTGCCTGTATAAACGCGTCCGCTAAACACATCGGGGTATTGTTGCCATTTGAGTTTTTCGCCGCGTCCTGTTTTGACGGCATTGATAAATTGCTGGTGAATGTCGTCCAACATTTTTTGCCAAATGGCGTTTTGTTCGGGCGTTTCGGGAGAGAATGGGTCGCCCATGCCTTTGTTTTCGCCTGCGGTTTTTAAGCGGCGTTCAACGCCTAATTTTTCGATGAGTTCAGTCGCACCAAAACCGCCGCTAATCACGCCGATAGAACCTACCATAGATGCTTGATTGGCATAGATTTTATCCGCTGCTGCCGCAATATAGTAACAGCCTGACGCACACACATCTTCGGCAACCACATACACAGGAATATTTTTGTGCTGTTCTTTTAGACGGCGAATTTCAGAAAATGCGGTGTCGGAAATCACAGGCGAGCCGCCTGGACTGTCGGCACGAATAATAATGCCTTTGACTTTGTCGTTTTTATAGGCAGATTCTAAACCTTCTAACAGTTTTGTGGCGTTGTCGTTGTAACTGTCAATCACGCCTGATAGCGAAATCACGGCGGTGTGGTCATTTTTTTTAGCAAGCATTAAACTGTTGGCGTTCGCACCAGTGCCGCTTTTGTCCATATTCATTAGAGCAAAAATCAGGGCAAAAAACGCCAACCAAATAAACAGGCGAATCCACTTGGCATTGCGATCTTTGCGTTGTTCGCGATAGACCTGCATTAACAGTTTTTCCAACATGGCTTGTTCCCATGTTTGCGGTTGCTGCTTGGGTGTTTCTGGGGAAGACATAATTTTTTCCTTTTGATTTTAATGGGTTATAGAAAAACTTTGCAACGACACTCTGAAATAAAAAATTGTCTGTTATAGGGTGGGCTTTCCAGCCCACCACAACGCCGATAGGCGTTGATTATGCGTTGTTTTTTTTAAATATTTCGCCCTATCGGGCGAATGGTGGGCAAGAATGCCCACCCTATAATATTTGCATTTATTTTTAACAGAAATCATTTTAAGTTTTCGGTTTCTTTTTCACCACTTTCAGGCTGCCTGAAAGGGGTTTTTCTGTTTTTTCAGGCGTTTTTTCTGCCGATTTTTCAGGTGTTTTGCTAACCGTCAGCGTATCGTCTTTATCCTGCGGTTGATATGGCGTGGCTTCAAAAGACATGCCCATGCCATTTTCGCGTGCGAAAATGCCCATAACATTGCTCACAGGCACGACAATTTCAAATGGCTTGCCGCCAAAGCGTGCCACAAATTCAATCCACTCGTTATCCATTTTCAAACGCCCAACCGCTGTGTCTTTAATGTTCAGCACAATTTGATTGTCTTTGACGAACGCGTTGGGCACTTGTGCATTTTCATCAACAAAAACAATCAAATGCGGCGTATAGCCATTGTCGGCACACCATTCATAAACGGCACGCAAAAAATAAGGTTTTAATTCGTTCATCGTTTTTTCTTTTTTAATTAAAACGCTTTCAGGCAGCCTGAAAGTTATCTTTTAATTTTATCAAACCACGCCATAATCACAGCGTGGTTTATCGTAAATATAATAATAAAAACAAACGCTTAACGCCGCATTGCCTTTTCAGACGGTGTCAGTGCGTCAATAAAAGCAGGACGAGAGAACAGGCGTTCGCCGTATTTTAAAATGCCTGCGGCAGAGTTGTCTAACTGAATGCCGTAGTGGTCTAAACGCCACAACAGTGGGGCAATCGCCACATCAACCATAGAAAAATTGCTGCCCAAAATATACTTATTATTTTTGGCAAATAAAGCCGACATATAAGTTAAGCGTTCGCGAATGGCAACACGAGCGGCATCTTTGGCTTCTTCGGTGCTGTCCAAGTTTTCCAAAGTTTGCACATGGCAAAAAAGTTCGCGTTCCATATCAAACAAAAACAATCTCGCACGAGCACGCGAAATCGGATCGCCTGGCATTAACTGCGGGTGCGGAAAGCGTTCGTCAATGTATTCGTTGATAATGTTGGATTCATACAAATTCAACTCGCGTTCTGCCAACACAGGCACTTGATTGTAAGGATTCATCATCGCCAAATCTTCGGGCTTGTTGAAAATATCTACATCTTTGATTTCAAAGTCCATTTCCTTTTCAAACAATACAATGCGGCAACGGTGCGAAAAAGGGCAGGTAATGCCCGAGTACAAAATCATCATAATCAAAAACCTTGTTCAAAAGATGAAAAAACAGGGGAAATTATACTATTTATTGTGATAAAAAGACAAAATTTTTATTATATCTTGTTGAATTTAATATATATTTTATATGATAAAAAAGAGCATTAAAAACAAGTATAATAAATTGAATGCAATGTTTTCAGGCAGCCTGAAAGCATATAGATTGTTGGCTATGAAAAAAAGAACCGTTGTTTTAATCACTGTCCTTTTATGAAACCTTTGTAAAATTCGTTGTTTAATTTTTTTAATTCGATTGTTGAATTTTCGTAATCTTTGTTTTTAAACGCGTTTTTATCGTCTTTGAATTGCTCTAAAAATTCGTTCAATTCCGAAATTCTTTTTTTGTTGTTTTCGATTTTTTCTTTTGTTTCGTTAATAATGTTGTTGTTGTTTGTTAAAAAAAGTTCCTTTAATTTTTTT
>JAFWTP010000069.1 GCA_017518845.1 Neisseriaceae bacterium | reverse complement strand
GTTTCACAATGCGGTCTTCCAAAGAATGAAACGCAATCACCGCCAAACGACCGCCTGTTTTCAGGCAGCCTACCACTTGTGGCAAAACGGCAGACAACTCGGTTAATTCACCATTGATAAAAATACGAACCCCTTGAAATGTGCGTGTTGCTGGGTGCTGTCCTTTCTCGTGCTTTGTAATTGCCGCCCGACAAATATTAGCCAAATCAACCGTTGTTCGCACTGGACGGCGTGCCACAATCATCGCCGCAATGCGTTTATAAAATTTCTCTTCGCCAAAATCACGAATGACTTGGGCGATTTCTTGTTCATCTGCCGTATTCAACCACTCCGCCGCCGTTTGACCTGTTGCATTATTCATACGCATATCTAACGGTGCGTCATAGCGAAAACTAAAACCCCTATCAGCGTTATCCAACTGTGGTGATGATAAACCTAAATCAAATAATGCCCCGTCTATCTCTTTGATTTGCAAGCGATTTAAGGCTGCCTGAAAATCTTGAAAGCCGCTGTGAATCACGCTTACTCGTTTATCTTGGGCGGCTAATTCATTTGCGGTTGCAATCGCCTGTGGGTCTTTATCAAACACAATTAAGCGACCGTTATCGTTTAATTTTGCCAAAATCGCCCGACTGTGTCCGCCACGCCCAAAAGTGCCATCAACATAAACACCGTCAGGGCGAATATTCAAAGCGTCAATCGCTTCATCGAGCAAAACCGAAATATGTTCTGACATCGCCTAAATCCGCACGCCACTTTCAGCCAAAACCATTTCCAAATCTTCGTCAGGAATATCCAAAACAGCGGCGGTTTTCTTATCCCATTCAACCTTACTCCACACTTCCAAGCGAGTTGAAGAGCCTGCAACCACAACATCTTTATCGTTAAAATTCAACAACTCACGCAAACGCGGCGGAATTAAAATTCGCCAAGACGCATCAGGTGTGAGTTTTTCAACATTGTTTTGCATTAACGCCCCCACGCTACGCAACAGTGCAGAACCCTGCATTTTCGGCAATTCATTGTCGATAAACGACCGCCAAGACGGTTCAGGATAAAGCAACAAATGCGAACGCGTTTTCAGCGTGGTGTATAAAACAGGCGAATCAAAAGACGACAAAGCATCACGGAACTTGGCAGGTATGGCAAGCCTGCCTTTTCCGTCAATCGTCGCGTCTTGCACGCCGACTAATTCATGCTGTTCGTCAAACATCATATTTCGCCTATTTTTGCGTGGTTTTGGAGAAAAATTTTCCACAACTAGGTAATTCCGCCCACTTCTCTCCACTATACAGATAATCTATTGACAAGTCAAGGAATTATGAAATTTTTTTTATTGAGTAAAATCAACTAAAAACAGTTTATCCACAGAGTCATCCACATTTTTTGTGGGTAAAAATAATTTCAGGCTGCCTGAAAAATTGTAAAATAAAGCCATTTCAGGCTGCCTGAAATCTATTTTTATGGAAGAAATACAATGATTAACATTCTATTAGGCTTTTTAATTATGATTGCCGTTGGCTTGTCGCTGTGGGCAATTTATATTAAACGCAAACACGGCGGCGGTTGTGGCGGGTGTGGCACAGGTTGCGGCAATAGTTGCAGCAGCGGTTGCGGTGGCTGTGGTTCGTCTTGTTTTACTGCTCCCAAAGATGAAAAAGAATAATTTTTAACTTTTCAGGTAGCCTAAAAATAAAGCCAGTGTCATTGCGAGATTTGAACTTTTGTTCAAATCGTGGCAATCCAATAAAAAATCGCAGATTTTTTATCAACGCCGAAAGGCGTTATTCTGTTTTCTATAAAAATTGGGTAACTTAAATGGCTTTTTACAATGTCATTACAACGCTGACCAGCGTTGATAAATTGTTTCGCAATTTATTGGATTACCACGATTTTTCTACGAAAAATCTCTCAATGACACTCGGTTTTTTAATTTTTATCAATTTCCTAAAAAATGCTTTCAGGCAGCCTGAAACAAAGTTCAACGAATAGCGTGAAATTAAAACTTTTCAGGCAGTCTGAATATTGTTTTTTTTTTGAATAATCTTGCCAAAATTCAATAAAAAAAATCGTCAAAATATAATCATCTCTAATAAATTGCGGTAAAATAATTGCTTTAATTTTTACCGCCGTTTTTCTTATGTCTGAATTAACCCTTTCCTTTGTCGCTGATGCGTTTAAGGCAACCTTGCCCTGTGCTGATTTTGTAGTCGGCAAAATCACCACGGACAGCCGCACCGCTCAAAAAAACGATGTGTTTTTTGCCCTATTGGGCGACAATTTTGACGGACACGATTTTGTTGATGAAGTCCTGTCTCGTGGGGCGGTGTGTGTGGTTTCTCGTGCTGATTGTGTGGGCAAATCAGGCTGTCTGAAAGTGGCTGATACACTCGCCGCATTAGGCAAATTAGCCCACGCTTGGCGAAATAAAAATCCACAAGTTAGCGTATTAGCGATTACGGGTTCTTCTGGAAAAACAACGGTTAAGGAAATGACGGCGGCAATTTTGCGGCGTAAATTTGGTGAAAATGCGGTTTTAGCAACACAAGGCAACCTGAATAATCATATTGGTTTGCCTTTAACGCTGTTGAACTTACGCAAAAATCATCAATATGCCGTATTAGAAATGGGTATGAATCATTTTGGTGAATTAGACTATTTAACCCATATTGCAAAACCGAATATTGCTTTAATTAACAATGCACTAAATGCTCATATTGGTAATGATTTTAATGGTGTTACCGATATTGCCAAAGCCAAAAGTGAAATTTATGCAGGATTAAATAACGGTATGGCGATTTATCCTTTTGATGACGCAAATAAAAGCATTTTTCAGGCAGCCTGTAAAAATCATCAACAAAGAACATTCGGCATACAAAATGGCGATATTTTTGCTGACGCTATTCAACTTCACCCCACAAATAGCGAATTTTCCTTAAATATCAAGGGACAAAGTGTCAAAGTGCAATTACCTGCCGCAGGTCGGCATAATGTGTTAAACGCCACCGCCGCTGCTGCTTTGTGTGCGGATTTTGTTTCGCCGAATGAGATTGCACAAGGCTTGGCAGATTATCAGCCTGTGGGTTCTCGCTTGCGTATGATCAGCAAGGATTGTGGCGTACAAATCATTGATGACACCTACAACGCCAACCCTGATTCGATGAAAGCAGCGATTGATGTTTTAACGGCTTTTGATTCGCCACGCATTTTTGTAATGGGCGATATGGGCGAATTGGGAACGCAAGCGGCTGATTTTCACGCTGAAATTGGCAAATACGCCAAAGAAAAAAGCATTGAATATGCTTCATTTACAGGCGAATTATCCAAAAATGCGGCAGAC
>JAFWTP010000068.1 GCA_017518845.1 Neisseriaceae bacterium | reverse complement strand
ACCTGTTATACCGTTGATTGTATTTATTTTCTCAAACGACATTGTTTGTTTTTTAATAGAAATATCTGTGATTTTATAGCCGTAATTTAAAGCTTCTTTTTTTAAATCTTCCACACGCTCAACGCAGCCCATATTGTTAAATTTTATTTGCATATCAGGATAGTCAGGATATAATTTTTTAAACTCATTTTTTGCATTAACCCAATAATCAACTAAATCATACTGAACGCTAATGTTAATGAGTTGAGAAATTTCATCAAAAGAAAAACAATATTCTTGTTGTTGATTTTTTGCCATATATTGCCATAATTTATTATATACACCGCCTGCATTTTCATCAATATCCCAGTCAATTTGGCAATGTGTTAATTGTTTAATGCTTTCAGGAAAAATATGCAGGTTTTTACAACGGATTAAATCTAATTGCTTTAAGTTTTGTAAGTTTCCGATATTTTCAGGCAGCCTGATTAAATTTTGACAATCATATAAATTTAATTCTTCTAATAAATGTAATTCGCTAATGCTTTCAGGTAGCGTAGTCAAATCAGCACAATACTTTATATTGAGTATTTTCAAGTTTTTAAGTTTGCCAATTTGTTTGGGTAAATCAGTTAAACCATAATAACAAAATAAATCTAATTCTTGTAAATTTTCTAATTCACAAATAAATTCAGGCAGCGTGCTAATCATTTCACAGTTTAAAGATAAAAATTCTAATTTTTTTAATTTCCCGATTTGTTCAGGCAGCGTGGTCAAATGATTACCATATTCTCCGCCTAAATGCAAACAAGTTAAGTTATGTAATTGCCCAATATTTTCAGGAAAGGTTCGCAAATTTTCACAATCACATAAATACAATTCTTGTAAATTTTCTAATTGACAAATGCTTTCAGGTAAAGAATAAATCCAACATTGACTTAAATTTAATTCTTGTAAATTATGTAATTGCCCAATACTATCAGGCAAAGTTTCAATAGAATTAAAACCTAAATCTAATTTTTTCAAATTGCGTAATTTACCAATACTTTCAGGCAGCGTTGTTAAATTTTTTGCAGTATATAAATAATTTAAATCTAATTCTTCTAAATGAATTAAATAATCCACAATCTCCCTTTCGGTTTTATCTTTTAATTCATCAGATAAAATATTTTTCCATTCGGCAATTTCCTGATTTGAAAAAACCATTTTCATACTCCTGAATGATTAAATCACATTCTATTATACAAAAACCCTTTCAGGCTGCCTGAAAGGGTTTGTATTGTTAAAGCACAGATTATGCTTTGGGTTTTTTCGGGTCTTGTACCCAAGATTGACACCAGCCGTTGTCAGCTACTTTGCCGCATGCTTTCATCATTTTGCAAGTGCCGTCTGTGTCTAATTGCAAGCAATTTGCACAGGTTTGTGTGTTGGTGTGTTTCGGGAATTTTTTGGCATCGACAGTTTTGGTGTCGGGCACATAGTTCAGTGCTTTGGCAACTGTGTTGCTTGCAGCAGAGCAATCAGCGGCAACAGCATTGCTACCCAAAACAGTTACTGCCGCAACGGCAGGTACGACTTTCAACAAAAAAGTTCTGCGTGTTGTCATGGTTTGTGTTCCTTTTTAAGTTAAACTTCTATTGACGCTGTGTGCAACGCCAGACTTGTACCGAGCAAATCGGCGAGAAGTACATTAGCACAAAAAAAAGCAATGTGTTACTTATTTATGCCGTATAAATTTGACATAAATCAAAAAAGATAAAAACAATCATAGTTTGCTTATTGATATTAAAAATCAATAAGCGGATAAGGTTAAAATATATTTAAATAATTATTTCAGGCAGCCTAAAACAGTGCTTACTCACTATTACAGCATTTTCTAAATAACAAAAAACACCTTATAATACAAACCATTCAGGCTGCCTGAACAATATATAGGAATAAAAATGTTACACAACAAAGTGATTTTGGTTACAGGAGCGTCATCGGGCATCGGCGAAGCCGCCGCCTTTGCCTGTGCTGAACAAGGGGCAACTGTGGTGCTTTTGGCACGCAATAACAAACGCTTGGAAAATATTTACGACAAAATTGTGCAGGCGAATTTGCCCGAACCTTATGCGATTTCGTTTGACTTAAACACCGCTAATGACGCGGAATTTAACGCACTGGCAGAAACCATTTTTCAGCAAACCAAACGCATGGACGGCATTGTGCATAGTGCGTCTTATTTTTACGCTCTGTCGCCGTTGGAATTTCAAACGGTTGATGAGTGGGTCAATCAATACCGCATTAACACGGTGGCACCGATGGCACTGACGCGAGCGTTTCTGCCCTTATTCAAACGCGAAGGCGGCTCTGTGGTGTTTATCGGCGAGAGCCATTCCGAAACCCCCAAAGCCTACTGGGCAGGTTTTGGAGCAAGCCGTGCGGCTGTCAATTACCTGTGCCAGTCGTTAGCCGATGAATACGAACGATTCCCAAATTTCCGTGCCAATGTGCTGATTCCAGGCTGTGTCGATAGCCCACAACGCCGCAAAACCCACGCAGGCGAAAGCCCGTCCGAACGCACACCGATTGCCGAGATTGTGCCGAAAATTGTGTGGTATTTATCG
Organism: Neisseriaceae bacterium; assembly: GCA_017518845.1. GTDB lineage: Bacteria > Pseudomonadota > Gammaproteobacteria > Burkholderiales > Neisseriaceae > RGIG9985. The sequence goes on along the minus strand of JAFWTP010000068.1, from coordinate 1,342 downwards.
GATAATTCCATCGGCAAAACTGGGGAAATTGTTTATTTACAAGAAGATAAATAGTTTTCAGGCAGCCTGAAAAACATTCTCTGTTAGAATGAATAGACATTTATCGAAAATATCCGTAAAATGGGCGACTAACTCATTTTTCCTGCCATTTTTGGCAAAATTTGTCAAAAATGGCCAAAATATTGGGGTGTAATATGTTAATTGAAATGAATGTAACAAATTTCCGCTCGTTTAAAGAAAAACAAACGCTTTCTATGGTGAAAGGCAAAGGCAATGAACTGCCTGATAATGCTTTTACCGCTCAAATGTCATCTGGCAAAAGTATTGACTTGCTTCATTCTGCGGCAATTTATGGGGCAAATGCGAGTGGGAAGTCGAATTTTTTAATGGCATTACATGCAATGAGATACATTGTTACTCAGCGAGAAGAACATTTACCTGTTGTGCCATTTCGTTTGCATACTGAATATAAAGATAAGCCTACTGAATTTGAAGTAACTATTCTTATTGATAAAGTTCGTTATCAATATGGTTTTTCTGCCACAGAAAAACAAATTTATGATGAATGGTTATTTGTTTATCCCAAAGGTCAAGCACAAGTTTGGTTTGAACGCGAATGGAATGAAGAAAAACAAGAGTATGATTGGTATTTAGGTGCTAAATTAAGTGGCGACAAACAGGTTTGGAAAAGAGCAACTCGAAACAATGCCTTATTTCTATCTACTGCAATAAATAATAATAGTCAATCACTTAAACCGTTATTTGATTGGTTTAAAAAGACCGTACAATTTATTGGTACTGATGATTTTGGAAAAGGTCTTTTTACAATTAACATGTGTGAAAATAATCAAGAATATAAAAAAGATATATTAAAATTTCTAAAATTTGCCGATTTTAATATTTGCAATATAGATATTAAAAATGAAGAAATTAAACTTCCTAATGATATTCCAGAAGGATTGAAAGAGTTTTTGATATATCAAGCAAAGCAAGTATTTTTTGCTCATCAGGATAATAATCAACAACCAGTATTGTTTAATTTAGAAAATGATGAGTCTGACGGAACAAAAAAATTCTTTGCTCTCGCTGCACCATTTTTAGATATTCTAAAAAATGGTAAAGTAGTATTTATTGATGAATTAAATAATAGTTTGCACCCAAAATTAGTACAATTTTTGGTTGAATTATTTCACAATAAAGAAACTAATCCAAAAAATGCCCAGTTAATTTTTACCACGCACGATACCACGATTTTAAATCAAGATGTTTTTCGGCGAGACCAAATTTGGTTTTGTGAAAAAAATCAAGATAATGCCACAACGCTTTATCCATTATCTGATTT
>JAFWTP010000067.1 GCA_017518845.1 Neisseriaceae bacterium | reverse complement strand
TGCACAATTGCAACATAGCATTCTCTAAACTAAAACCGATAATGCTACGTGCATCATCAACTGATGGTGGTTGTAATCCATTTTGTTCAAAAGCAAATTGAACAGCATCGACAATATGTGCAGTTGAATCTGCTAATGTGCCGTCCCAATCAAAAATTAATGCACGGTATGATTTCATATTTAAACTACGCCTTGTTTCAAACTGGCTTCGATAAAGCCGTCTAAATCGCCGTCCATCACCGCTTTAATATTGCCTACTTCATACGAAGTACGCAAATCCTTAATGCGCGACTGGTCGAAGACATACGAGCGGATTTGGTGTCCCCAGCCCACATCGGATTTAGAATCTTCCAAATTTTGTTTTTCTTCATTGCGTTTTCGCATTTCAATTTCAAACAATTTGGCACGCAGCATATTCATCGCTTCTGCCTTATTGCGGTGTTGCGAGCGGTCGTTTTGGCATTGCACCACAATGCCTGTGGGATTGTGCGTAATGCGAACCGCAGACGAAGTTTTGTTAATGTGCTGCCCGCCCGCACCGCTGGCACGATAAGTGTCGATGCGTAAATCGGCAGGGTTGATTTCAATTTCAAAACTGTCGTCAATTTCAGGATACACAAACACAGACGCAAACGAAGTGTGGCGTTTGTTATTCGCGTCAAACGGCGAGCAACGCACCAAGCGGTGAATGCCTGTTTCGGTTCGCAGAAGCCCAAACGCATACGCTCCTTCTAATTTAATTGTGGCTCGGTTAATGCCCACCACTTCGCCTTCGTCCTCTTCCAAAATGTCGATTTTAAAACCTTTGCGTTCGGCGTAACGGCAATACATACGAAAGAGCATTCCTGCCCAGTCTTCCGCTTCTGTGCCGCCAGCACCTGCGGTAATGTCGATAAAACAATTATTCGCGTCCGCAGGCTGGTCGAACATGCGTTTAAATTCCAAGTCGGCAATGCGTTTTTCTAATGCCAAAATATCGCTTTCAACAGCGGCAAAAGCGTCTGCGTCTTGTTCTTCTGCCGCCATTTCAAGCAACATTCGGTTGTCGTCAATGCCGTTTGACACTTCGTCAATCGTCAAAACCACATCTTCCAACATTTTGCGTTCTTTGCCGATGGCTTCCGCTTTTTTGGGGTCATTCCACAAATCAGGGTCTTCGGATAAGCCGACTACTTCTTCCAATCGTTCTTTCTTGCCGTCGTAGTCAAAGATACCTCCGAATATCGCCATTTCTTTGCGACAAATCGTCTAATAAGTTATTCAGTTGATTAACTTTTTCTTGTTCAATCATTTGTGTATTCCTTAAAAATAAAGTTCAGGCTGCCTGAAAGGTAAAAACTGCATATTTTAACAGTATTTCAGGCTGCCTGAAAGATAAATCATTTGTTAATAAACGATATTTTTCTCTTTTAATATATCATTTAAATAAACAGGTTTTTTCATATCTGTGGTATGAAAATAAACAGGCGTTTTTAGAAAACCACGACAAATCGGCATAAAAATATCTTGATTTTCGGAGAAGAGAAATTCGCATTCCGTATCGTGAAAATCTACATATCTCATTAAATATGTATTTGTACTCATTAAATGGTCAATATAACCATTTTCTTGTTCTAGATTATGATAATATACATAAGACTGTTCATATTTTTTATGAAACCTATAACCGTCTGATGGTTTTTTATCTTTATTAAACATTGTCAATGCATTATCAACAGGTTTGCCCACTGCAAACAGTTCATTTCTTTTGGGATTAAAATAAAAAGCAGTAACACCTGATACATCAATTTTATGTGAATAAATTTCTTTATTTTTATTAACTGACCAACGAACAAATTCTGCATTTTTTGTTTCTTCTTTTACGGGGCTTTGAATGAAATAAATTTCTTTACCGTCATCAGAAAATTGTGGTAAGTTTAAATAAGTTTCAGGAAAACTTTGCTGTAAAATTTTTGTTACGCCAATAATTGTATCACCTTGCCTATTGATTTGATACACTTCTAATGCACTCTCTCTTTTAAAACTCATAGAATTATTGTTAGGCATGTGATTTATTCTAAAATGAATACCAATTTTCTCTCCCTTTTTATCGATAAATATATTTTTATTTAAAGCTTGAAATGTTGTATCTCCATGAGCAGTGAAATTTTTATCAGGTAAAGCATAATTTTGTACATCATAATGTATTCTAACATCTGATAATTTTTCATTTTCCATATCATAAAAAACGATACTGGCTTTATATTTCCACTGATCACCATAATGACATTCATCATCATCATAAGAACAAATTTCTGTAACTAATTTTTTTCGTTCTTCTCCTTTTCTATATGGATACCTATTTTTGGTATCAAATGCTAAATATCTATCATTAACAAACAAGGCTTCACCAATTGGAATAGTTTTTGTTGCTTCAGGTTTCATGGTAATACTGGTAACTTTTTTATCATTAAAAATATCTTTGGTAGATACATATGAAAATGGTGGAAAAATATTTGTTTGATCCTTGTCCATAACAATCAATTTACCATTATCAAGCAATTTGATATTGCTTGCATAATCGTGATATTTTATTTTATATGAATTCCAAATACGATTTATTTGTGATGATGCTTGTTTGATTTTTTCATTTTGACTTTCTGGTAAATTGATATTAAACCATTGAATATGTTTTTCGGTGCTTGCATAAAGCCCAAGACCATTGGTAGTTTTATCATTAAAAAGTTTTTGGTGATATAATACCAATAAATTACCTTTATTATCTTTGCTTGTTGCCAAATATTCTGTAACAATCGGTCTATTTTTTTCAGGAGAGAGTGGTTTTAAATTTGGTTCATTCAATAATTTTTCACTTTGTGTGAAAAATAAAAGTTCGCCTTTGCTGATTTTTGATGAACCAATTTTAACCATATCTTTTCTTTTTGGCTTATGGGAAAAATCTTTTTGATATAATTTATCAATATCCACTTCTTTCGGTTTTTCTTTATAATCCATATAAGAATAAGAACCGATACCGAATAAAAAAATCAGCAATAAAGCCGCTAACGACATAATTAAAATGCGTTGTTCTTGTTTTAATTTTTTGCTTTTTTGGGGCGTAATTTCCGATTTATTTTCAAGCACAATCGTTTGATTATATTTTTCTCTTTTTTCTGTATCCAATAAAGTTTCTTTAATTTCCCGAATTTGTTCTAATGATAATTCCCCACTTTCGGCTTTACGGCGAATGGCATTTAATATAATATTTTCAGACGCATTTGGCGAAATATTTAATATTTCGTAGAAATTTTTAGATTTGTTTTGCATTAAAATTTGATTGTATTCCGCTCTTTTTTCAGGATTAAGTAGCGTTTCTTTAATGGTTTGAATTTCTTCTAATGAACACGCACCACTTTGGGCTTTGCGTTGCAAAGCATTTAAAATGCTTTGTTCGTTTGCGTTAAAAGGAATATTCAATTCTTCGTAAAAGTTTTGTATCATATGCTCCCTGAAAAATGCTTATTCTACAATCTTTCCGTTAATTTTTGGGCTAACTTTTCAGCCACTTCCTGCCATGTAGGGCAGGGGGTGATGAAATCGGCGATTTGCGTTATTTCTAAACCTGCGTAGCCACAAGGGTTAATTTGGGAAAATGGCGACAAATCCATAGCCACATTGAGTGCCACGCCGTGATAGGTTGCTCCGTTTTTAATTCGCAAACCCAAAGACGCAATTTTTTTGCCGTTTTCTGTATAAACACCAGGTCGTTTGGGGTCGGCGGCGGATTGTATTTGATAGTCGCTTAATGTGGCAATTACGGCGTTTTCAATGCGGCTGACTAATTCCCGCACCGAAATTTGACGGCGTTTAAAATCAATCAACACATAAACCACCACTTGCCCCAAACCGTGATAGGTAATCTGCCCACCGCGGTCGGTTTCAATCACAGGAATATCGCTGGCGTGCAATAAATGTTCAGATTTACCCGCCTTGCCCTGCGTAAAAACAGGAGCGTGTTCCACCACCCACAACTCATCTTCGGTATTAGGCGTGCGATTGTCGGTGAAATCCTGCATTTTTTTAAATACAGGTAAATAATCTAAATTGCGTCCTAAATATTTGATTTTCATATTATTTTATATCTTTCAGGCAGCCT
>JAFWTP010000066.1 GCA_017518845.1 Neisseriaceae bacterium | reverse complement strand
GCACAGACCAGCGGCGGCGGCATGGGATTCTACGGCGAGATGCCCGAGAGCTACAACCTTGTGGTGAACATCAACCACCCGCTGATAGGTCAGATACTGAACACCGACGACGAGGAGAAACAGAAAGAGCTCGTGTGCCAGCTCACCGACCTCGCGCTGCTCAGCAACGGCCTCCTAAAAGGCGAAGCCCTCAACAAATTCATCGACCGCAGTGTAAAAATCATACACTGATAATTTTTTTCATGTTTTGTTTTTGGGTGGCTGTGGCTTTCACAACCGCCCTTTTTTATTATAATAGCCTTTTGTAGAATATTGACAGCCGCGATGGAAAACATTTTTTGTAGGCGACAGTGCGTAAATCCAATTTTTTTGTGTAAATTTGCAAAATGTGCCGATGTATGGTTTTTAATGTGTGTCGGTACAAAAATAATTAAGAAAATATAACAAAATCAAGGTGTTGCGAAACCAAGACTGAAAAAACGACAAGTGCAATTATGGACGAATATCCGCAAGAATACCAGCAACAAACCACTCCGCCGCAGGCCGACCCACGTCCGTTACTGCCCAAAGCGGTGACAGGGATGGTTCTGGGCATTTGTTCGCTTGTCAATGGCAGCACACCGCTGTCTGGCCTTGTCTTGGCAATAATAGGCCTTGTAAAATCGAGAGAGGCATTGGAGATTGAAGACGAATACCCCGCATATTACAAGGGCAGGGAAATGGCAATTGCAGGCAAAATCACCTCTACAGTAGGTTTGATTGTCGGCATTTTCTATTTCATCTTTTATGCCTTTTATTTTTTCATAATCTTGTATCCCTTTTTAGACCTTGGTTGGGAATGGTTGGATTATCTGATATTGGATAGTGAGATATGATTTAATTCGAAAAAAACTTATAAAAATATAGAATCATGGAAGATTACACAAACAACGAACAGCCTATGGAACAGCCCCCCATGCCTGTTCAGCTGGAAACACCGCAAAATAATGATTACTATCAGCCTGGCCAAGGCGGAAAACTGCCCGGCGCGGTGGCATCTATGGTTTTGGGAATTGTGTCACTTGTTGTGAGTTGTAGTTGTATCCCTTTGGCAGGCATTATTGTAGGAGCCTTGGGTCTTTCAAAAGCCAAAAAATCTTTCTCCCTCGACGAGCAATATCCCCACTACTACTCCGGCCGCGGTTTTGCCACAACAGGCAAGATAACGTCGCTAGTCGGTTTGTTGCTTGGTATTGCAACCACAATATTCTGGGTGGTGTATATTTTGGGACTAGTGTGGTTGGCAGAAAATGGCCCCGTTTTATAATAAACATCCATTTCCATGAACTCTTAAACAATTTGTAAATAATTAATTATCAATCTAATAAATTTTTATAAAAATGGAAGATTATATAAAAGACGAACAGCCGATGGAGCAGCAATACAATAACTACCAGCAGCCCGTTCAGGGAGAAACCCTGCCCAACGCAGTGGCGTCGATGGTATTGGGAATTTTGTCCATAGTTTTGGGATGCAGCCCTGTAGGTATAATTTTGGGTCCCATAGGCATGTCCAAAGCCAGAAAAGCTTTTGCTATCGACGAACAATATCCTGGCTATTATAATGGTCAAGGCATGGCAAAGGCCGGCAAAATCACATCCATCATCGGCCTTATTTTAGGTATACTTGGCACCATATTCTGGATATTGTACATCCTGTTTATTGTGTGGGCTGTAAAAGAAGGTTACGACG
>JAFWTP010000065.1 GCA_017518845.1 Neisseriaceae bacterium | reverse complement strand
CGTGTGTTACGCAACAATGTGGTGATTTTCACAGGCGAATTAGACTCACTCAAACGCTTTAAAGACGATGTGAAAGAAGTCAAAAAAGGCTTTGAATGCGGCTTAATGGTGAAAAACTACAACGATATTATCGAAGGCGACTATTTAGAGTTCTTTGAAATTATCGAAGTCGAACGCAAGATTGATTAAATTATTGTGCGTGTAAAAAAACCGTCTGTTTTAATAGACGGTTTTTATTGTTTCAGGCTGCCTGAAATCATTTTGTATTGCGTCCGTTTTTGATGATAGGCTACCCTGAAACAGTTTTTATAGTCAAATAACTTCAAAATGTTAAAAAACCGTGTCATTGCGAGCCGAGACAAAGTCTCGGCGTGGCAATCCAATGAATTGCGTAGCAATTCATCAACGCTGATAAGCGTTGTAACGGACTTATCTGTTATTATTTCAGGTAGCCTTAAATTGTTTATGAACCTTGTCGTTACAACGCTTGTCAGCGTTGATAAAAAACCTGCGGTTTTTTATTGGATTACCACGCCTTGACTTTCGTCAAGGCTCGTAATGACACACAGGATTAAATTTGAATTGTAGAATATTTATGCACAGTGCGTTATTTTTTGCATTTTGAAGTTGTTTAACTATAAAACGAAATGAATGAAAACCATTTTTCAGGCTGCCTGAAAAAAAGCCGAGATTTTTCTCGGCTTGGTTTTTATTTCTTGCGTTTCGTGCTTGTTTTTTTAGCAGAAACGGTTTTTCTATTACTGCTTTTCACTGCTTTTCCTGCCCCTTTTTTATTGGAATAAGCCGCTTTCTGCACTCTGCCTTTTCGCTTATATTGATAAGACGATTTCACAGGCACTTTCAGCACTTGACCTGCTTTCAGGTTGCCTGAACGCAAACGGTTAATGCGTTTTAATTCCGCCGTGGTTGTGCCAAAGCGTTTGGCAACCGCGGTGAGCGTTACGCCTTTTTTGATTTTAATGGTGCCATAACGCACCCCCGTGGTGCGTTTGCCGCCTATGCCGTCTGCAATCGCGTGAATGTAGGCAGGCTCGCTCCAATATTCATCATCATCAAAACCTGCCGAAGTGAAAACAATGTCCGAATTATGTTCATCAATGCGAATGGTGCTGTCGGGGGCTAAATCCGCGTCATCACGGCTTACCAGTAAAATACTGCCTTTGGGCACTCGATTACTGCGTAAGTGATTGATTTCTTTTAATTCAGATAAAGACATACCGTGTTGTTGGGCAATTTCTTCTGCATCGGTTACTGCCCCCACACGATATGGTTTCCACGACAATAAATCATCGGGGTTGGCTTTTTTCAGATTCGCATAAAAGGTTTTCAATGACGCTTTGGGCAGCAATAATTTGCGTCCGCTTTGCGGCACCCACACAGGCACACGATAACCTGGGTTGAGCGTAAAAACTTCTTCTTCGGAAATTTCTGCCAATCGTGCAATCGCTTTTAAGTCAATCGGTTGATTGATTTTTACCGCTTCAAAATACGGCTCATTTTTAATTTTTTTCAGTTGAATATCAAATTCATGCGGATTCTGTACCAAGTTGCGTACCGCTAATAATTTCGGCACATATTCGCGTGTTTCTTTGGGCAGCGTGGTTAAGTAATCAAACGAAGTGGGGTTGCCACGCCGTGCTGCTTTGTTTTGGGCATTCAGCACACAACCTTCGCCACAGTTATACGCCGCCAGTGCCAACGCCCAGTCGCCAAACATATTGTGCAAGTATGCCAAATAATCCAAAGCCGCATCTGTGGAAGCGTAAATATCATTGCGGCCGTCATACCAGTTGTTTTGCGTTAAACCATATTGTTTGCCTGTGCGGGGCATAAACTGCCATAAACCCATTGCCCCTGCGTGTGATTTAGCACGAATGACAAACGCACTTTCAATAAAAGGCAGCAGGGCAATTTCAGACGGCATACCGCGTTTTTCGGTTTCGGTTAAGATGTGGTGTAAATAAGGTGTGGCACGCATGGTAATGCGACCAAAATATTCGGGACGGTTAGAATAATAATTTTCAAACTTGCGTACGGTATTTGGCGACACGCCGTCCATACGAAAACCCTTACGCATTTTTTCCCAAATATTCAAATGGTTATCTTTTAATGAAATATCCGCATAGGGGTCTTGTAAGGGCATTTGATTTAAGCGAACAATATATTCGGCTAATTCATTAGCAGACACGCGAAAATCATCAGTTGGTTGGGCAAATGCGGCAAAAGGCGATAAACACAACAATGCCAACACGCTTTTTAATGGGAATGTGGGGAATTTCATTTTTTTTCTCTCTCTTAATTGTGTTTGCAAACTATTTGATATTAAAATTTTCTATGGCTTCTGTCAAATAAAAAATGCTTATTCATTAACGGATTAGAATATTTTTTTGCGATATATCAAATAGATGAATGAAATATCAAAAATATTCAGGCAGCCTGAAACTTATTTTATAGTCAAATTCACAGCAAAATTATGTAGCGTTGGCACGCTTTGCCGTATTATTTTATACAGCCTGTGGCTCACTGCCTTGCCTGTTTTTGCTGTGAACCGACTATACAAACACTTCTTGCCACAAGGTTTTGACGGCTTGATAATGTGCTAACACGCTGTTATTTAAGATAAATTCTTCATCACACAAGGCTTTATTGTGTTGTATGCGGCGGTATTCGCGGTAGGCGTTTTGGGCTTTTTGGGATAATTCGCCGTCAATTAAGCCGTGTTCCGCCGCCATTCGCAACAGGGCGATATTGCCTAAATTGCCTGTTAAATCAGGATATTGTCCCGAATATTGCAACACCAAATACTGCACGATAAATTCCACATCAACCACACCGCCGTGTGCGTATTTAATGTCGTTATCCACAGGGGGATGCGTGGGATACATTTTTTCACGCATATTGATAATGGCTTGTTTTAATTCATCTTTATTGCGATTTTGCATTAAGATTTGACGGCGGATTGCTTCAAATTGCTCGCCAATCGCCTTGTCGCCGCACACGAATCTGGCTCGGCTTAATGCTTGGTGTTCCCAAATCCACGCAGATTGTTGTTGATATTTCAAAAAAGCGTCCAAACTTGTGGCGGCAAAACCTGAATCGCCATTCGGTCGCAAGCGTAGGTCGATATTGTATAAACCGCCTGCGGTGGTGGTGGCGGTCAGCCACGAAGTTAAGCGATTGGCAAGCCGTGTGTAAGTTTCGGTGGCAGCAGAGTCAGGGTCGTCATACAAATAAACCAAGTCCAAATCGGACGCATAGCCCAATTCTTTGCCGCCCAATTTACCGTAGGCAATCACCGCAAAATGGGGCGTATCTGTATGTTTTTTCGGCAAATAATGCCATGCTCGATGAACCGCTTGCCGCAACACGCAATCGGCTAACAGCGACAGTTCGTCCGAAATGGCTTCAATCGTCCATAATCCAGCCAAATCCTGCACCGACAGGCGAAACGAATGGGCATGCTGAAAGTGCCGCAGGGTGTCCATTTCGTCTTCCATATTGTCGGTTTTGGCAAGTTCCGCCGATAAATTTGCTTCGTCAGGCGGATTTTTGCTCATCAGTTGCGTGTCTAATAATTCATCAAGCAAAATCGGGTGCCGCATTAAATAGCCGCTAATCCACGAACTTTTGCTCATAATTTCAGCCACTTTTGCCAATGCTTCGGGATATTCGTGCATTAAGGCAAGGTAAGACGAACGCCGCAAAATGCTTTCTAAAAAATCTAATAATTTCAATATAGTATCTGATTTTTTATCGAATTTGCTACATGCGGCAATCGCCTGCGGCAGAATAATATCAAAGCGGCGTGCGTCATTTGCAGGCAGGCTTAAATATTTTTTACTGCTGTATAAATGCTGTAAGCGAGCCGCAACTTCATCGCTAAATCCTTGTTTTTGCAAGATTTGCGAACTGTTGTCTATGGAAAAAGACGCGTCATTCGCCTGTTCAGGTTCGCCCAAAATGGTGTCAAAAATTTGCCGTACGCTTTCTCTATATTGTTTCAGGCTGCCTGAAAAATCATCATAATTTGCAAAACCCATACTTTGTGCTAACAACGATTGCTGTTCGCCATTTTCAGGCAGCGTTTGCGTTTGATTGTCGTCCCAGTATTGCAAACGGTGTTCGGTATTGCGTAAAAAACGATAAGCGTCAAGCAAAGTGTTGGCGGTGTTTTCAGGCAGCAATTCCAAGCGAGACAATTCCAGCAAAGTCTCCTGCGTGCCTTTTAACTGCAAAGATTTCATGCGTCCGCCACGAATTAACTGGAAAATTTGGGCAATAAATTCCACTTCACGAATGCCGCCCGCCCCCAACTTAATGTTGTTTTCCATACCTTTTTTTGCCACTTCCGCACGAATCTGCCCGTGCAGCCGCCGCATCGCGTCATAGGCATTAAAATCCAAATAACGGCGATACACAAAAGGACGCACCAAGTCTTTGATATTATTACTAAAAGGAGAAATCACACGGGCTTTTGTCCAAGCATAGCGTTCCCATTCACGCCCTTGCGTGATTAAGTACTGCTCCAACGCCGTTTCGTTGATGACCAACGCCCCCGAATCGCCGTCAGGACGCAGCCGCATATCCACACGAAACACCTGCCCGTCTGCGGTAATATCATTCAAAAGAGCGATGATTTTCTGCCCAACTTTGGTGAAAAATTCCTGATTGCTGCGATTTTTCTTGCCGTTTGTCTCGCCGCTTTCAGGATAGATAAAAATCAGGTCAATATCGGACGACACATTTAATTCGTATCCGCCCATTTTGCCCATAGCAATCACGCACAAGCGTTGCGGCTCGTTGGTTGCCGCCCCAATCGGTTCGCCATAAAATTTCACATAATAAGCGTGAGCAAATTCCGCCGCCTGATTCACCGCAAAATCTGCAAATTGCGTTATGGTTTGCACCACTTCTTGCAAATCGGCAAGCCCTGCCAAATCCCGCACCGCCAAAGTTGCCACAACCTGCCTGCGTAACAGCCGCAGGCTGCGAGCCATTTCTTCACCGTCTAAATTGTTGAGAATGGCTTGCCAATCGGCAAAATGCTGCCAATCGTTTGCGTCAATCGCCCCTTTGGATAGCGTTGCTAACTGATTGCTGTCCAATAAAGAATTATCAATAAGTCTTTGTAAAAAAAGAGAATACTTGCAGGCGGTGGCAATAGCGTTCATGGCAATGTGTTTGTTGATGAATAAAAGGCTTAATCATACCGCAAATTAAGCGATAAAAGGCATTTCAGGCTGCCTGAAAAATGTGTTCATTATTTTTTTGTGTTATGCAAACCTGTCGGTTTGCTTGGTGGGTCGAAGACCCACCCTACACGCATTGCAGTACTCGTTTCAGGCAGCCTGAAAGGCGTATCCAACGCAAAAGTGTTGTTTTTTTGTTACAATTAAATAAATCCATCACAATATATATATATAT
>JAFWTP010000064.1 GCA_017518845.1 Neisseriaceae bacterium | reverse complement strand
GTCTGCCTCGTCGGGTTTGATGATGTTCCATTCCACATATTTGTCGTAAACAGTAGGAATGGCGGGAACGTTGTGTCTCAGTTTGTTACGTTCTACGCTGCCTATTCGCATATCAAAGAGCGTGAAACCTGCCTGCCAAAAGTATTTGCTATCGCTGTTGCTTCGGATGTTGAGCAATATTCGGCGCATATCGCGTTTGTGCTTGTAAAATATGGTTGACTTGTATTGGTCATCGTCCTCTTCGGTGAAGGCTTTTCTATAAAACGATTCTGCACCGTTTAAGCCTGTAAAATCGCAAGTTAGGTCGTTGAACCAAGTGATGTCGGCTGTGGTGCGCACTCCCGGTATCAGCGTGTGCGAATCAAAATAACTGCGCAATAGATAAGTTCCTGCCACGTAGCGACTTGCTTCTAAATATAGCGAGTGGTTGTAGCGAGGATATGTGCTGCCGTCGCCGTACCAATAAAGGTTTGTGAGCACGCCGTATTCAAATCCGAGGTCGTTGTCGTAGGCAATTGCGGGCAATGCGCCAAACGAGAATCCTGTTTTGCGGAATGTTGTGTCGCTTTGGGCATAGATTGCAGTAACCGCCAAAATATTGCTGATTATCAGTAAAATAATTACTTTTTTCATTTTCCTTTTTGTTCTAAAATTTGGACTGCAAATTTAACCAAACTCTGTAAATGATTGTTTATTTGTGAGTTTTAATTATTAAATGTGGCGATATTGCATTTTTTATAATTCAATCTTTTCGCGAGGTGCAAAATGTTTTGGCTCTTCGCCGTAACCAATTCTGATAACTACTGATGGATAGTTAGTTAAATTGAGTTCCTCGCGTAGTTTTAATGATAACGGCTCCACTTCGCACGGTTGGTTAGAGAAACTATAAGCAAGGTTTAACTCGGTGATTTTCAGTAACACTCGTTCTAATGTTTTGCCCACTGCGATGTAATCTGCCTCTGATTTGGCAGCGGTTGAGAATAGGCAGAATGCTGATGCTGAATTATTTACGCCATTGTCGGTTTTGTTTTGAGCCTTAGGCGATAAAAACATTCTTACCATCTTTTTACCTACGAATTTTGGAGTTGCCGGAAATCCCAACACATTGTAACACAGTCCGTTTTGATTCTCTTTTATATCTTTTTTGTTGAATCGCATCCACTCCACGAGTTCGTTTTTAAAGGCTGTGTCGCTCATCTGAATATCGTTGCCGAGATAGATTTTTTCTTTGATTAATTTGGCTTCGTTGGTTTCACCGTCGAAAATTGTAAAATCTGTATTTTCTTCTTTTTCAACTGATTGCAGTATTTTAATTAAATCAGACGGAATTTTTTTACCTGTAAATTCTCCCCTGTGAGTATGACGTTTTTTTATTTGGTCGAGAAGCGGATCGGGAGTTACTGTTTCTGATTGGCGGAATGTTACCACAATTTTACCGTCAATGTATTCGTAATCAGATTCGTATCCGTATAGAGTGGCGGCAATCTGCATATTTTCTACCGCACAGCCGAGACTTATAAAAAGTTCGCGGTTTTCGCCGTCTACCACTTTGAGAGTCTTGCTCATATCTGGCATT
>JAFWTP010000063.1 GCA_017518845.1 Neisseriaceae bacterium | reverse complement strand
TTAAAAAATGGCGACTTGCTGATGATGGACGCAGGGGCGGAGTGGCAAAATTATGCGGGCGATATTTCGCGTACATTTCCTGTGAATGGCAAATTTTCGTCTGCCCAAAAAGCGGTGTATGAGATTGTTTTACAAGCAAATAAAGCGGTAATTGCCGCCGTTAAAGCGGGTGTGGCGTATGAAACCTTGCACAAATTATCGGAAAAAATGCTCACACAAGGCTTAATTGATTTGAAATTGCTTTCAGGCAGCCTTGATATATTATTGAAAAAAAAGGCTTTTCGCCGTTTTTATATGCACGGCGTAGGGCATTTTTTAGGTTTAGATGTGCATGATGTGGGGGCTCGTAAAACGCTGCGTGAAAATATGTGTTTGACGGTTGAACCAGGTTTGTATATTCCTGATGAGCCTGATATTCCTGCCGAATTTCGCGGTGTGGGCATTCGCATTGAAGACAATGTGATTGTGGGCATGAACGCCTGCGAAGTCTATACACAAGACGCACCCAAAGAAATAGACGAAATTGAAACGCTGATGGCGGGGTAGTTTCAGGCTGCCTGAAAAATAACCGTCATTGCGAGTATTGCCTGTCAAGGCAATGCGTACGCAATCCCCTAACTACGAAGAGCAAACTTTTCAGCAGTTCAGCCTGCCTAAACCCTTGCCGCACACATTTCAAACGCCGTTTGTATGGCGGCTTTCAGGCTGCCTGAATGGGCTTTGCCCGTCCCTGCCAAGTCTAACGCTGTGCCGTGATCAACCGAAGTGCGGATAAACGGCAAGCCCAGCGTAATATTCACACCATTGCCAAATGACGCATATTTTAAGACAGGCAAGCCTTGATCGTGGTACATCGTCAAAACCGCATCGCCTTTTTCTAATATAAACGGCTGAAAAACCGTGTCCGCAGGGTATGTTCCTGATATATTTAAGCCTTTGTTTTGTAAGTCTTTTATTAACGGGTTAAGCCAGTCGATTTCTTCATGCCCCAAATGTCCGTTTTCACCTGCGTGCGGATTGATGCCACAAATGAATAAATGCGGATTTTGTATGCCAAATTTATGCTGTAAGTCATTGAGTATAATACGAATAACGCTTTCTAATAAAGGCGGATTCAATGCGTCTGCCACTTGCTGTAAGGGTAAATGCGTGGTTGCTAATGCCACTCGCAAACCGCCGCCTGCTAACATCATCACCACTTGCGGCGTGTTGCTGATTTTCGCCAAATATTCGGTATGTCCAGAAAAGGTTTCAGGCAGCCGCCCCCCTTCGTTAATAATGCCTTTGTGCAAAGGTGCGGTTACCATAGCGTGAAAACGCTTGTCCTGTATGCCTTGATAGGCAATATCGAGCAGGCGAATGACATATTCCGCATTTGCCGCATTCAACACGCCTGCGGTGCAAGGGGCGTTGAGCGGACAATGCAAAACGCTTAATTTTTGTGGATTTTGTGGATTGTATTCAGGCAGCCTGAATGGTTTATGCAACATTTCTGCCCGTTCTTGCAAGAGATTTTTATCTGCCAAAATCACGGCATTGCACGGCAATTTTTCAGGCGTTAAATCCAAACAAATATCCGCCCCAATGCCCGCAGGCTCGCCACTGGTAATGGCAAGTGTTATGTTTTTATTCATTTTTTTCTTTCTGAAAATCGTTTCAGGCAGCCTGAAAATTGCATTATGCCCATTCTTCTGCCGCTTTTTGGCGAGCAATTTCCAAGCGTTCGCTGGTGCCAACATCTAACCAGTATTCTTGGCAATGAGTTGCCGTAATTTGATTTTGTTGCGATTTTTCAAATAATAGCGGAGCAAGTGGGCGTTTGACATTTGGCAAAACGCCGTCAAAAAATTCAGGGCGATACACCGCCACACCGCTAAAAGTATATTTCGGCGTGCCATCTTTTTTTAATAAGCCATTGTTATCTATTGAAAAATCGCCATTTGGGTGATGCGGCGGATTAGCCACTAACCACAAATGAGCCGAAATGCTTCGATTGTGTGCTAATGCGGCTGCCTGATTTT
This sequence comes from Neisseriaceae bacterium, assembly GCA_017518845.1. Lineage (GTDB taxonomy): Bacteria > Pseudomonadota > Gammaproteobacteria > Burkholderiales > Neisseriaceae > RGIG9985. The sequence goes on along the minus strand of JAFWTP010000063.1, from coordinate 10,387 downwards.
TCACCGCAGAAAAATCAATATCGCTGAAAATATCGCCATTAACAACCATAAACGGCGAATTGCCTAACAAAGGCAGAGCGGTCGCAATGCCGCCAGCGGTTTCCAAACAACCGTTTGTTTCACGAGAATATTGAATAGAAACACCATAAGACGCGCCATTGCCCAAATGCTGTTCAATTTTCTCGCCCAACCAAGCGGTGTTAATCACAATTTCAGTAATTCCCACAGCATGCAAACGGCGAATATGCCGCTCAATCAGCGTTTCACGCCCTAATGAAATTAAAGGTTTGGGCGTAGTGTCGGTTAAAGGTCGCAAGCGTTCCCCACGCCCTGCGGCTAAAATCATGGCTTTGGTCATTTTAATTTTTCCATAAAATCAAAGAGTTTCAGGCTGCCTGAAAGATTAAACTGCATTTAATAACAATTCCGCAGGAATATGTAAGCCTTTGTTTAATTTACGAATCATCGTTAAACTTAAACTGCGTTTGCCGTTTAACACTTCGGAAACTTTGGACGCACTGCCCAAATATTGTTGCATATCTTGTTGCGTTAAGCCGTTTTGTTGCATTCTAAATTTAATCACATCTAATGCAGAAACCTTTGAAGTATCAATGGCATAGTGTTTGTTTTCATACACTTCAATCACCGCTGCCAAAGCGGCTAACTCATCGCTGTCTTCATTGTTATCCATTAAAGCGCCCAAGCGAGCCATTGCCTGTTGGTAATCGTCCTGATTGCGAATAATTTTAATGCTGTCCATCATCTTTCCTTACAGTTTTAATTTATCATACTCGGCATGCGTGCCGACCCAGTCGATTTTAACAATGCCGTTGCAATAATGTACCTTAATAATCAATCGGTTATGATTTCCGTTGATATTAAAAATCACACGATTATCGGATAGAAAATCCGCACTGCGATAGGCGTTTTTAATATCCTGTGGCGTTTGCCAAACAGAGCGTTCAGCGTCTGCTAACCACAGTGTCAAAGGTTTGCGACTGATTGCATTTTTGTGCATAAACGCCGTGAGTTTATCTTTACCCAACACTTTCATTGTATTGATTTTCCTTTTTTGGGAAATGATACGCCATTTTTCCTATTTTGGGAAGATAAAGGTTTTCAGGCAGCCTGAAACCCTTATTTTAACTCAATTATCATCACTTCCGCACGCGTGCCTACTCGTAATGGCACGCCCCAAAGTCCGTAGCCACTGGTTACAAAAAGTTGCATATGATCAATATCATACTTGCCATACACAAACGGCTGAAATAAGTGAATCACAAAATTTGCAGGAAAAGTCTGCCCTGCGTGGGTGTGTCCGCTTACCTGTATATCAAAACCAGCGGCGGCGTTGTCTGGGGCTTTGTCTGGTTGATGATCCATCACAATCAAAGGTTTATTTGATTGCCGCATTTTATGGCTGATGAGTTGTTGCGGTTTAAGTCGCCCTTTTTCTTGCTTATCGCGTCTGCCTGTAAGCCAAATTTTATCTGCAAACAAAACGCTTTCATCACGCAACACAATCACGCCTGCTTTTTGCATATCGTTTTCAATTTCTTTTTGCACGCCACGATAATTGTCGTGATTGCCCAAAACCGCATAAACAGGGTATTTTGCCGCAATTTTGGCAGATTCTTCTCCCATATTTTTTTGTCGATAAACATCGGGCAAATCATCAATAATATCGCCTGCAAGCAAGACTATATCAGGGTTTTCGGCTTGCAAGATTTGATTTAAGCGTTGCAAAGAGCGATTTCCCACTAAATCGCCCAAATGCAAATCGGCAATTAAGGCGATTTTTAAGGGTTCTGTGAGCGTTTTTTGCGTGTTTGCAGTATAATAAACCGTTCTCGGCGTATAAGCCGACACCACGCCCCACACAAACCACATTAAAAACAAGGGGATAGCAATGATACGCAATATTGTGTCGGCGTTTTTTGCAGGCTGCCTGAAACGGTAGATTTGGCGAATAAGCCACAACGGCAGAGCGGTTGAAAGTGCGTAAATTAACAGCAATAACAAGCCCGCCCCTGTGCGAAAACCAAACGGCGAAATCCGCCACATACTCAACACCCAAACCGTGTTACACGCTGCCCAAAATAAAAACAGCACAACAAACCGCCATTTTGAACGCGTCAATAATGGCTTGATTAAAAAATTCAGTGCAGGTAAAAGAAACAGCAAAATAATCTGCAACACACCTGCGGCAATCAGTATGCGGTAGTGAAACATTTTTTTGTGTGCGAAAAAGGGGATATTTTAATGGATTATGGAATTTTCAGGCTGCCTGAAACGCCATACAAAAAAAACTACTGTCATTACGAGCCATTGCATAGCAATGGCGTAGTAATCTCCTTGCTATAAAAAACGAACCTATCCAAAAAACGGCAACGCAAAAAGCCTTTCAGGCTGCCTGAAAAATTATTTTTTCATATTAAATCAGTATTGCCTTGTATATACCATTTTTCAGATATTTTTGCATTTTCGCTATCAGGTTTAGGGTTGGCTGGTAGGAATTTCGTCAGCGTTGGCAGATTGATTGCCGTTCCAAACACCAAAGCGTTTCCTGTTTGAAGATAAGTTAGTCTTTCTATCATATCCTGATTAACATAAGGAACCATTTGTCTTATATATAATAAATCATCAGGATTTTGTATTCGGTGAATAATAAAATTACTGCATTGAGAAACAACTGTTTTAGAAAGTTCTCTTGGTCTTTGGGAAGAAATACCTAATAACAATCCAAATTTTCTTCCTTCTTTGGCAATTCGTTCAAAAATATTATAACCAACCGAACCATAATTTGTTTCATTACGAATAAATCTATGGGCTTCTTCAATAATAAAATTGATAGGCATATCAGCCTTTTGTTGTTTAGATTTTAAGTAATCTAACAGTAATTTGGCTAATACTTTCGTTACCACTTCCGCAGAAGAGTCATCTAATGAACTGACATCAATATTTAAAACTTGATTTTCTCCCAACATATGATTGACATAATCATCAACAGAATTAAAATCGGTTTTAGTTAATATTTTTCCTTGAATACCGTCCTTTAATGTTTCAAGTCTTGTTACCAATGTTGAAGTATATTCTTGTATTCTTTGAGAACTAATACTACCTTCATACAATGTAGCAAACTGAACGGCTTGATAAAAATCATCAATATCGTATATTACAGAAATATTATTTTTTGATAAATCTCTAATATCTGATTTAATATGTTTTTCTAAATATCCTATCAGACTTAATAGCACATCTTCTTTTAGGTCTTTATTTTTAATTTGTCCGTAATCAACAATTAATAAATCTTGAAATGTTTTTGTTCCATTATCATCAAGTTTTGCTGTAAGTGAAATATCATTTGTATAAAATTTTGCAAGAACTATTTTGAGTTTATCACATTTTGAAGGAGAAGTATCAGAACTAGTCAGAATACCTATCAATACACTGGCAAGAATATGATTTTTTAATGATTTACTATCTTCTGTATTGTTGGGGGCAAAAAAAATTTGTGCAATATCTATTGCTCGTTTCAGTATCGGAATTTGTGTTTTTTCTGTTGCGTGCAATAAAATTGCCCAATCATCTGCGGATAGTGTCCAGACAGGTATTTCTAATCGATTTGCTACATTTAAATCATCTGTTGCAAGCAATGTTTTTGCTGAAATTTCATTATTTTTGCCACTGATACCGTCAAACGCTTGTGCATATTCCCCATTTGAATCAATAAAGACAAATTTTGACCCTTTGGCTGAATAATTTGTTTTTTTGTATATTTCCTGAATAATGCTTGCAATCGTATTTGATTTGCCCGCACCTGTATTGCCCAGTACGGCAAAATGAAAGCCAAAAAATTTATCTATATTGACTTTAACTGCATAGTCCTGAAATATTACTGACTGACCAATTTCCAATAGTGTCGCACGAGTATTTTCATTATCATCAACTTTTATTTCATTATCTTCAACTTCCAACACTGTTTTTAAATCTGATTCAGAAATAATATTGATTTCAGAAAAAATCAAAGGCATTTTGGAAACGCCAAAATTAAATTTACCTGCAACAATTTCGCCAATCATACTGATATACACTTGTCGAGTGCTGTTGGGTTTGGATAATTCACGGTCTTTAATATCAGGCTTTTCAACAACGCCAGTAATTTCTCCGATAATGGTTCTTCCAATATCATAAATGGAAATATATGAGCCAATTTCACCAACAAAACGCACACCGTCATTTGTGGTGATATAGTTTCCAAGTCCTGAATAAATTTCCGCAATAATTCCTGTTTGACTGATAGAAACTAATTTGCCAATACTACGACTGTTCATTATTATTCCCTTGTTCAAATTTTGTTATCAATTCATTCACTGGACGCTGTTGAGTACTCTCTTCAATATCAGGGTGTTCTTTTGGCAAAACATTATCGACAAAGTTCTTAAAGTAATGAATTTTTTTGTCTTTGTCTTCTGAATAAATCACAGAAATTCGAGAATCTTTCAGTTTAGTTAATTTTTCAATATTATCACTCCAACCGAATACCACTAATCTAAATGACGGAATAGATAAGCCATTTAAGATTACTCGATTTATATGGTCATCACTAAAACTATAACCCAACACAATCAAAACACTATTGTTTTGTACTATGCGATTTTCCATAACACGGAATAAATCAGAATATGGTGTCATTAGCGTACTTCTATCTTTTAATGGGGTTGGATAAATCATTACAGTTTTATCATCTGTGATTGTTTTAAAATCCTGTTCCCAAATCCAGTCATTCTCTCGCACCCACGAAATTGAGCCGTGTAATTTGATTAAGTTAAAAAATGAAGTAACAGGTTCCCAAGTATCTTTTTGCAAATTCATATTTTCTACATATTTATAATAATAACTTACTGGATTAAATTTACGCCGATATGTTCCTGAAAAACCATTATTATATGGAAACCCAAGTTCATCTAATGCCATTTCATTAAATAAATCGTAGTTTGTGGTGAAAATACTAATCGGTGATTTTCGAGAGCGTTGCGTAATTTTTGAATAAAAATTTTTGTAAATTTCTTTGACTTCTTTGCTATCTAATCCTAATTTAATTTCTTCACGAAGAAAGTTTTGTACAATGCTCATTTTTTCTTCTATTTTGTCATCTTTATTATTCAGTTGATTAACAATTTGCACTGCCCCCATAGCTTCGAGCATTTTTTCTAAATTATTGTCAAATTTATCTTTTGCAGATTGATTTGCTACTTGAAAATTTGGATTTTTTTCAAAAAACTTCTGATACAAACCAGCCATTCCTGAAATGCCAGTTTCTTTTTTATCCACGATATTACTTGAACAACCTGCACCCAAAAGAAAACTCAAATTATCAACTTGTAAATATTTTGCCATTTCATTTTTAAGCTTTTCAATCGATAATTTTTCAGGCTCTTCTGAACCTTTATAAAATGTAATACCGCTCATAGGAACAATCTCCAAAATATTTTAATACACAACATGTTAAAGCAAACAAAACAAGTGAAATTATCGCATATTTTTATACCATTTTCAGGCTGCCGGAAAACTATTTTTTCCTTGCTGTTCTTCGTAGTCAGAAGATTGCCGTGCCGTGATAGATCACGGCTCGCAATGACATGGTTTTATTTTCAGGCTGCCTGAAAAAAACGGCTGATTTCATCACAATCAGCCGTTTTTATCATACGCTTAAAAATCAATGCCTAAAATGTCTTACCCCCGTTAGCACCATTGCAATGCCGTGTTCATCGGCTGCCTGAAAGACTTCTTCATCGCGGATTGAGCCGCCTGGGTGAATAATCGCTTTAATGCCCTGTTCGGCAATCACATCAACGCCGTCGCGGAAAGGGAAGAATGCGTCTGACGCAGCACACGCTCCGTTTAAGTCTAACTTGGCTTCACCTGCTTTGCGAGCGGCAATGCGTGTGGAATCCACTCGGCTCATTTGTCCTGCACCGATGCCATAGGTTTGTCCGTTTTTGCCAAACACAACCGCATTCGATTTGACATATTGTGCCACTTTCCATAAGAAAAATAAGTCTTGCCACTCTTGTTCTGTGGGCTGGCGTTTGGAAACTACTTTCACTGCGTCTTTTTGCAAAATGTGTTTGTCGGGCGTTTGCAGCAATAAGCCGCCGCCCACGCGTTTAAGTTCAAAACGATTTGCCCCTTCATACAACGGCACTTCCAAAACACGCACATTTTTTTTCGCCGCAACTGTCGCTAATGCGTCTTCGGTAAAAGAAGGTGCCATCAACACTTCCATAAATTGATTGGCACAAATTTGTTCCGCAGTGGCTTTATCCACTTCACGATTAAAGGCAATAATGCCGCCAAAGGCACTGGTTGTGTCGGTGGCAAATGCCAAACGATAAGCGGTTAAAGTATCTGCCGCTTGGGCAACGCCGCAGGGGTTGGCGTGTTTAACAATCACGCAGGCAGGCATATCAAAGGCTTTCACCGCTTCCCACGCCGCGTCTGCGTCTGCAATATTGTTGTAGGATAATTCCTTGCCTTGTTTTTGCGTGTAGTTCGACAGGCTGCCTGAAACAGGGTAAATATCACGATAAAACGCTGCTTTTTGGTGCGGATTTTCGCCGTAACGCAAGTCCTGCACTTTAATCCACGATTGATTAAATTGTTGCGGAAAGTCGTTCAAATGCGGCTCACCTGACAATTTTTCATCGTCCAAAGAAGTCAGATAATTGCTAATCATGCCGTCATATTGGGCAGTGTGCGAAAAGGCTTTGCGTGCCAAATTAAAACGCGTTTTGTCGGATAAGCCGCCTGTGGCTTTGATTTCGTCAATCACCGCTTGATAGTCGGCAGCGTCTGTGAGAATGGCAACATATTTCCAGTTTTTGGCTGCCGCACGCACCATAGTCGGGCCGCCGATGTCGATGTTTTCAATCGCATCTTCAATCGTACAGCCCGATTTGGCAACGGTTGCGGCAAAAGGATAAAGATTAACACAAACCAAATCAATGCCGTCAATGCCGTGTTCCTGCATTTTGGCGATGTCGTCAAGATTATCACGCCGCCCCAAAATGCCGCCGTGAATTTTCGGGTGCAGGGTTTTTACACGACCGTCCAACATTTCTGGAAAGCCTGTGTAATCAGCCACTTCAATCACGCCGATTTTTTCTTCCATCAACATGCGTGCCGTGCCGCCTGTGGATAACACTTCAACCCCCATTTGCGTGAGTTCTCTTGCAAAATCCACAATGCCTGTTTTGTCGGAAACGCTGATTAACGCTCGATTTATGGTTTGTGCCATAGTAAAAAATCCTTTTATAATCAAATAATTGAAATATTTCAGGCAGCATACAAACAAAATTATTTTGCCTGATATAAACAGGCGATATTTTACCTGTTTTATGCGGTGAAGATAGGGTTTTTAAATGTTTCAGGCAGCCTGAAAATCGTTTATTATTATCGGCTATTCATTATTTTTATTAGGACAAAAGATGACCGAAAAAGACCCATTTGCTGAATATATCAAGCAGTTGTCTTTGTCTCGTCAAGAATTAGGCTGGGCTTGGGCGGCAGGAATTGGCTTGCAAGATGTGGATAATTTAAAGCCGTCTCATTATTTGTATGAAACTGCCAAAAAAAATATTGACGGTGAAATCAGTCTTGATGAAGCCGATAAGTTAATTCATTTCTATTATGAAAATAAGGAAAATCGCCACGATAATCGCAGTGAAGAAGCCGATAAAGTTGCCACAAGAATTGCCAAATTGCTTTCAGAAAATGCTTTTGTATTTTCGCCTGCACAATATATTTCTATTCATAAAGAATTATTTTATGGTATATATGAACATGCAGGTAAAATTAGAGATTACAATATCAGTAAAAAAGAATGGGTATTAAATGGCGATATGGTGCTTTATGGTAGTGCCAGAGATTTACAAGCCACTTTGGATTATGATTTTTCACAAGAACGCAATCTTCAATATAATGGATTAAATATAAACGATATTATTCAACATATTGCGGTATTTATTTCTAAATTATGGCAAATTCATCCTTTTGGAGAATGGAATACACGAACCACAGCGGTATTTTTAATTAAATATTTAAGACATTTAGGGTTTAATGTTAATAATGATTTATTTGCCAAACATTCTTGGTATTTTCGTAATGCTTTGGTGCGTGCTAATTATAATAATTTAAGCAAACAAATTTATAAAACAAGCGAATATATTGAAAAATTTTTGCGTCATCTTTTGAAAAAAGAATACAGTGAATTGCATAATCGAGAAATGCACATTGACAAAGCATTTTTGCTCAAAAATGAGCCGATAAATAGTCAAAATGAACCGATAAATGAACCGATAAAATTCAACACAAGAGAACAAAGCATGATTGCCTTGTTAAAAGAAAATCCCAATATGAAGCGTTATCAAATGGCAGAACGCTTGGGCTGTTCAGAATCCACAGTCAAACGAACCTTGCACAGTTTAATCGCCAAAGGCATCATTCGCCGTGTTGGTGCGAATAAAAATGGGCAATGGATTGTGGAAAAATAAGTCGTAGGGTGGGCAACTTTGTTGCCCACGCGTTTTCATTTAAATTTTCAGGCAGCCTGAAATACAATAAAACACCACGCGTCTTTTGCGTGGTGTTTTTTGTTTGGATTTACTCTTCAACCAAGCCGTATTTTTTCAGTTTGGTTGCCAATGTGTTGCGGTGAATACCCAAAACGCGTGCCACTTCGGACTGATTGCCTTTGCAATGTTCCATAGACGCTTTAATGATAGCACTTTCCACTTGACCGATGATTAAGTCGTAGATTTCGCCACGATTTTTCACTTCAACTTTGCGTTTGCCGCCTTTGTTTGATGAGCCGAAGTAGTGCTGCAATTCTTTTTCAATGCAGTTAGAAAGTGAGTGTTGCATTATGTTTTCCTTGTTTCAAAACTTTTCAGGCAGCCTGAAAAGTGGGTTAATCGAAAAAAATCTTGTCCTGCAAGTCGTTATTTTAACTCTTTTTTAATTTTTTTGCATACTTTTTAGCGTGTGGGTGCGATTCATCATAAATTTTTGCTAAATGAGCAAAATCTAATTTAGTATAAATTTGCGTGGTAGAAAGGCTGGCATGCCCCAAAAGTTCCTGCACGGCACGAATATCACGGCTGTTTTGCAATAAATGACCCGCAAAACTGTGGCGTAACATATGCGGACTGATGTGGCGGCTGGCTCCTGTTTTTACGCCCCAAGTGTCCAAACTTTGTCGCAAGCGGCGTGTGCTAATGCGTTTGCCAAAATGATTGGTAAAAACCGCCGTCTCACCGTCTTGGGCAATGCGAACGGTAAGCCATTCGTGCAATGCCGCCACGCTTTTATCGCCCAAAGGCACCATACGCATTTTGCCGCCTTTGCCGTGAATATAAGCAATTTTTTCAATTAAATCAATATCATATAAATTAAGTGCCACTGCTTCGGAAATCCGCAAGCCCGAACCGTATAACAATTCAAACACTGCCGAATCGCGTCGTGTGTAGAAATTATCATCAACAGGCGTGTCTAATAATTGATTGAGTTCTTCCGCGTCCAAGGCTTTGGGCAAGCGGGCAGGCGGCTTGGGGGCTTTAATGCCCGTTAAAGGATTGTTGTCCATTAGCCCCAATTCGCACAAATAATTGGCATAAGACCGCCACGCACTGAGTTTGCGTGCCAGCGTGCGTGGGTGCAGATTTTTTGCCGACAATTTTTTTAATGCGGCAATAAAACTTGACCGCACCATTTCTTTGTTTGCGGTTAAGGTTTGCAGTTCTGCCAAATCCTGCCGATAGGCACGCAGGGAGTGTTCTGACAAACCTTTGCGTTGCATAGACAATAAAAATTGCGGACAGTGGGCAAAAAAATCAGTGTGGTTCATGTTGGTTTATGCACGAGCCAAATCCTTTAACACTTCAATGCGTCCGTCAGGATAATATTTGCAAATGCGATTGCAATTATCCATGCCTATCAAAGGTTCTTTTTGGGCTAATTTGGCAAAATAAGATTGACCTTTTCGAGCAATTTTTTGTGCCTGTGAAAGGTGTTTTTGTTCGTTGGATAAGGAGTTCATTTTTTTGTCCTTTTTTGTTTATTGTATAGACAATATTGCCTTTTTTCAATCAATATAAAAAAGTTTTCAGGCAGCCTGAAAATAGTTACGACTTCATTTTTAACAACTGTTCATACAATTCTTTTTTACTTAAATCCGTGATTTGGGCAGCAATTTGGGCGGCTTGTTTTGTGGGCAGTTCCATAAGTGCGTTCAATATTTTTTCTATTGCAATTTGACTGCCTTGCGTTTTTTCGGCTGGGTGAAAAATCAGCACCATTTCGCCTTTTGCCTGATTTGGGTCTGTGG
>JAFWTP010000062.1 GCA_017518845.1 Neisseriaceae bacterium | reverse complement strand
CTCCAAAAAGCGGAAAGAATTTAAGTTTTTGATTTCACAACGCGTGCCAAACGCTTCCTGCCCCACAGGTCGCACCGACACATTCGCATCAACACGGAACGAACCCTCTGCCATATTGCCATCGCAAATATCCAACCACGAAACCAACGAGTGCAAGGCTTTGGCGTATGCCACGGCTTCAGCTGCCGAACGCATTTCAGGCTCGGACACCACTTCCAAAAGCGGCGTGCCCGTGCGGTTCAAATCAATGCCTGTGGCGTTTGGCACCGCATCATGAATAGATTTGCCCGCATCTTCTTCCATATGTGCCCGTGTTACATTGATGGTTTTGACATTTTCGCCAACCACAATATCCAACTGCCCAAATTCAATAATCGGATAGGCTAACTGACTGATTTGATAGGCTTTGGGCAAATCAGGATAAAAATAATTTTTGCGGTCGAACACATTTTTGCGGTTAATTTGTGCATTCAATGCCAAGCCCAACTTCAAGGCTTTTTCCACAACCGCACGGTTTAACACAGGCAACGCTCCTGGAAAGCCCAAATCGACAACGCAAGTATGCGTGTTGGCGTCTGCCCCAAAAGCAGTCGAAGCCCCTGAAAAAATTTTCGATTTTGTGTTTAATTGCACATGAATTTCTAATCCGATGACTGTTTCCCAAGCCATTTTTAAGTCCTTTTGGTTAATCGGTTTTAATTTCCTACGCACTGCGTAGGGAATATTGCATTATAAATTTAAATTTCCTACACAGTGTGTAGGGAATGTTTAAGCCAGAAATCTATCTATTAAATCTTTCGCTTGATTAACATTAATTGTTTTATCAAAATCTTCCACAATTTCAACAAGATTTTTACCGTCAAATTGTGTAACACCACGAGAGTTTCTACCAGCCCAATGTTTGATTATTCGTGTACCATTAAGCAGTTGTTGGTTAAAAATTGAACATAACTGTGTTTTTATTTCTTTGTGTTCGTTAATCGCCACAATAAATATTAAATAGACAGTTTTTTCTTTTGCTAAAAATTCTAATAATTTATCAATATTATAACCTTTTGGATTACTTGATAAAAACATTATTTTTGTTTTTATGTCTGTTTGAGTATGAAAATCTGAAAATATTTTTTCATAATCTCCCAATTTATCTGCGGTATAAATTTTAGGCAGTGGTTGATTGTTATGTAATGCTTGAATTAAATCTATTTTTAAATCATCAGGAGAGGTAATTAAGTATTCAATAATTCTTCCCCTTAAATTAACATTTTCAATAAATGCTGCGATTGCAATTTCAGATGAAACACTACTCACTTTCTGCTCTAATTCCTTTTCTAAAAGGTTAAAACAGTTAGAGTAAATAAAATTATTTGCTCTTTGAATGGAATTTTTAATACTTTCCAATTCAGTATCATTAGGAATGAATTTATTACCTGTTGCAGAAATATTATTTGTATTTTCCACTAATCTAATTAAATTATCTTCAAAAGAATAATTTTCATGAGAAGTAAATAAAAATTCAAAGTTTTCTGGAATATTTTTAAATTCTTCAAAATTTCGCATTATATCACTTCCATTAAAACTTCCTTTAATGTTATCCACTCTTAATGTTTGTGATGAATGACTGATTTTAGTTAAAAATGTCGTATTTGCTAACAATAAATAATTTTCGGTACTGGTAACCAAACAAACAATAAATGGTTTATTGTCATATTTTTGCAATGAAGATAATGATAGCACTGTATTACTAAAAGTTTGATTATTCAATTTACAAAAACGAATAGCAAAAAATTCACAATAATAGACACTTCTATCTTTGATTAGATTAAATCTTGTTTTAACTAAATCTGTTAATTTTGATTTATCAGAAATGCCATTATTTTCACGAATAAAAGATACGAGTTCATCGATTTTTTCTTTGTAGTACATTTCGTTCTCCTTATCCAATTAAAGCAAACTCTTCATTTTCACTTGGCACATTTCGTCTTTTTTGACCATTTTGTTCAGAAAGTGAATTTCTTTCCCAAAAGACACCATTTGTATATCCTTGAATATATTGATTATTTTCAGCCATTGCCAAGCGTTGTTCTGCCCAAATGCAATATTGTGGCTCTTTTTCTATACCGATATAATTCCGTCCTAATTTTTTAGCCACAACCGAAGTGGTGCCCGAACCCAAAAACGGGTCAAAAACCATATCACCTTGATTTGAACTGGCTAAAATCAATTTGGCAATCAGTTTTTCAGGTTTTTGTGTGGGGTGTGCGGTATTTTCGGGCATAGACCAAAAAGGAATGGTTATATCGTCCCAAAAATTAGATGGGCAAGTATCGCGATAATTGCCATTGATATTTTCTGTCCAATCTTTGGGTTTGCCATTTATTTTATAAGGGGCAATCACTTTTCTACGCACTTTCACTGCATCTAAATTAAATGTGTATTGTTTAGATTTTGTGGCAAACCAAATATCTTCCATGCCGTTTTTCCAATTTGCTTTTGCCCCACGCCCTTTTTCTCTTTGCCAAGAAATACGATTGCGTACTGTTAAATATTCAGATAAAACACGCCCAATAATTAAACTACTTTCCCAGTCGCAACAAATATAAATTGAGCCATTATCTTTTAATAAAGGCACAACCTGTTTTAACCATTGATGCGTATATTGTTCATATTCATCATTATTTGTTTTATTAAAAATATTTTCGCCAAATTTTTTGGTTAAATTATATGGCGGGTCAGCAATAATTAAATCCATACTTTTTTCAGGCAGCCTTTGAGCAATATCAAATAAATCGCCACAAATGGTTTTATTTTTAATTGTTTGCATATTTTCTACTTTATCAAAAATAGAAATACATTTATTGAAATAATCCTGCCCATCTGCAATAGAAGTATGGATTGTTTTATTGCGTGTTGATTTTTGACTATTCATTATTTTTTCCTAATTCATTTTTCAGGCAGCCTGAAACTATTGTGTCGTCCGAGATTTGCCAATCGTTCTTAACAAATACGCCAAGGCTTTTTCATTGCCTGCGACAATATTGCCTGTGGCAAGCCAGCCGCTTTCGCCGTCAAAGTCGGTAACCAAGCCGCCTGCTTCTTGCACCATTAACGCCCCTGCGGCAATGTCCCATGCTTTTAAGTTGTATTCAAAAAAGCCGTCAAAGCGACCTGCGGCAACGCTGCACAAATCTAATGCCGCCGAGCCTTCGCGTCTTGCTCCTGCGGTGTCGGCAAGCACTTGTTTTAGAATGGCAAGATATTCGTCCATCATCGCTTGTTCGACCACAGGAAAACCCGTTCCGATTAAAAATTCGTTCAAATTCAATCGTTTGGAAACACGAATGCGTTTGTCGTTCCAAGTGGCTCCATTGCCACGACTGGCTACATATAAATCGTTGCGTTCGGGGGCGAAAATCAGGGCTTCGCTTAACACGCCTTTGTGTAACAGAGCCATAGAAATGGCGTATTGCGGGTGTCCGTGTAAAAAGTTGGTTGTGCCGTCTAATGGGTCGATAATCCACTCAAATTCAGGCGTTTTACTCGGTGCGTCCATTTGCTGAATGCTGATTTCATCGCCTTGTTTTACAGCACGAAAATAGCCGCCCTCTTCGCTGCGAATATAATGTTTGGGGTAAGCCGTGAGCAATTCTTCGACTAATATGCGTTCCGATTCTCGGTCGATTTCGGAGACAAAATCGCGTGCTTGTTTTTGGTCTATGGTCAGTGTTTCCAAGTGATTTGCGGCACGCGTCATCATTTTTCCAGCAAGCCGAGCGGCACGCAAGGCAATATTTAAAACGGCAGACATTTAACAATTACTCCAAGAAAATCAATGAATTATCTTATTTTATTCAAACTCATCTAACAATCGTTTAAAATTTGACAATTATACACTGAAATCACATCACAAAATGAACGAACTGCCTTTTTATCTTAACCACATTCACATTGTCTTGTGCCGACCATCGCACCCTGCAAATATCGGTTCAGCGGCTCGTGCGATGAAGACTATGGGTTTGACCCATTTAACCCTTGTTGCCCCACAACTGATTGCCACACCGATGACGCAAAATCCGCCTGAATATAGCCCCAGTCAGCCTTTCAGGCTGCCTGATGAAAGTTACACACTCGCATCAGGGGCAGTGGATATTTTGGACAATGCCCGCATTGTGCCGAATTTATCAGCAGCATTAAACGATTGCGTGGCATCTTACGCCCTAACTTCACGCCGACGCGAATTGAATATTCCCCCCAAAACCCCCAGAGAAGCCGTGCCAGAATTGATAAAATTTGCCGAGCAAAATCAACCCGTTGCCGTAGTTTTTGGCAACGAACGCTTTGGTTTAGACATTGACGAAGTGGCACTGTGCAACCGCCTGATGACCATTAACGGCAACCCAAACTATTTTTCGCTTAATTTATCGCAAGCCGTGCAAGTGGTTGCTTACGAAATTTTTAGCCAAACTTCCTTTATAAACAGCGTCTTACAAACAGAAGAACAATTTGTACCGCAAGGCGAAATAGACGGTTTAATCCAGCATTTTGATGAAATAATGAACCAAATCGGCTTTTTTGAACGCCGCAACAGCGAACGATTATTAAGAAGAATCCGCCGCATTTTCGACCGCAACGGCGTGCAAAGAGAAGAAATCGACATTTTGCGGGGCTTTTTGAAAACCGTAGGGCAAAGGGTGAAATAATTTTCAGGCAGCTTGAAAACCAAATTGCATTAAACGCGTGGGCAACAAGTTGCCCTCCCTACACTCGCTTTATAAAATACAATCCAAACAATTTGTTAGGCTACCTGAAAATTCATTAAAACTAACGCATCTTTTTTACAATTCATGTTATAAACCTCCAAAGTGTTAATGAATGAAAAGTTGTTACCAAAATAATCAGTAACAACCAACTGAAATAATGAACAATCGAACCAATAACAATATGTTTTTCTTTACCAATCCATTCTTGCAGTACAGCAAAATCTCGACCATGATGATTAATGTCTTTTTCCCACTGATTTAAACTTTTATAACCATATCTTTTATAAAGTTCGACTATATCATTTTTTTTTGTAGTGAATGTTAATAAAAAACTTTTTGTGTATTTCCTATTATATCTCATAGACCTATTACTTTCTCCTAAAATAAAAAAACCGATAATCCAGAATATAAAAAGAATAGCCAAAACAATAATCGCAAATAGTCCGAAATGTTTTATTATTTCTTGAATAGTCAAATGTGTTTTAAAAAACAATAAAATATTGACCACCGCACAAACCACTAAAAATAAACCATATTTTTGAAAAAAATGACCAAATTTAATATTTAATTTTGTTAAGTTATGCCATAATTGCACCACATCATCATCAGGAATTAAATTTACTCTATCATCAGGCTGTTGTTCAAATAATAAACGCCGTCTGCCGTCATACATACGGTATAAACCCGAAATCAATAAAAATATAAAAAAATACAACATATGATATTCCGCTAAATGAATTTTATTTGCTAATTCAACCAGCCACATTTTTTAATCCTTTACAAAAAAACTTTTTCAGGCAGCCTGAAAGCCATTTTATACTAAAAAATCAACAACCTGCGTAGGGTGGGCAACTTGTTGCCCACGCGGTTTTATTCAACAATAGGCAACCTGAAAACCATTTTACGCTACAAAATCAACAACCTGCGTAGGGTGGGTCTTCGACCCACCATTTTATCGTAGGCTGGGTTTCCAACCCACCACAAAGCCGCAAGGCTTTGATAAACCATTTCGCTTTTTGCAAACCTATCGGTTTGCTGGTGGGTTGGATTGTCCCACTCTAATCACTTTTTCAGGCAGCCCTTTATCGTTATTGCGAGTAATACGCGAAGCCCGACAGGGCAAAATCAACCTTTCACCACTCCACCAACCAACGCCTTGCGGCGTTGCGGTGGGCAGGAATGCCCACCCTATAAGCACTTTTTCAGGCTGCCTGAAAGCCCACACTATTGATTTTCCCGTGTACTTAAACTTTTTGCCAACTCAATTAAATCCACAAACTCTGCTCTATCGCCGTATTTATCGGGTTTTTGGTTGGCAACTGCCCATGCGTGAATGTCGTCCCAACCAACATTGCCGTTATATTCGCCGCCACGCAAGGCTTCGCCGTAGGCGACTACTGCCATGGCAAAACGGCTGTCGGAAGACGCTTGATTAAAGGGCTTGCTACCCACTTTGACGGGCTGTTGTAATAATTTGGATTGCGTTTGGTTGGGCAATTTATAACGCAATTTCAAAAAGGCGTATTCCGTGCCATTCGCCGCCGCAGCGGGTTTGGCAGCGTAACGGCTGTCATCAATCCAGCCTTTTTTGCCCACTGGCACAAATTCGTAAAAAGCGGTTACTTTATTGCCTGCACCCATATCACCCGCATCAACCGCGTCATTATTAAAATCTTCGCGTTTTAACTGCCTGTTTTCATAGCCGATTAAGCGATATTCACGCACGGTGGCAGGGTTAAATTCCACTTGAATTTTCACATCTTGTGCCACTGTCATTAAGGTTGCCGACAATTCTCGCCCCACCACTTTTTTGGCTTCGCGGCGAGAGTCAATATAAAAAAAGTTGCCATTGCCTGCATCAGCAATTTGCTCCATCATCGCTTCGTTGTAGTTGCCTGTACCAAAACCCAACGCCGATAGGGAAATGCCCGATTTGCGTTTTTCAGAAACCATGCTGGTTAGGGCTTTACGGTCGGTAATGCCCACATTAAAATCACCGTCTGTTGCCAAAATAATGCGGTTAATGCCGTCTTTGATATAGGCTTTTTCTGCTTCGCGATACGCCATTTGAATGGCTTGTTCGCCTGCGGTGGCACCGCGTGCTTGCAGGGAATCCACCACCTGCAAAATTTCTTTTTTATTGCTGCCCGAAGTGGCAGGCAAGGCTAATTTTTCGCCACTGGCATAAGTGATAATCGACACTTTATCTTGCGGTCGCAACTGTTCGGTTAAAATATGCAAGGTTTGTTTGACCAACGGCAGTTTGTTATCGCTTGCCATGCTGCCTGAAACATCAACCAAAAACACCAAATTCGCAGGCGGCAATGTGTCTGTTTTACGGTCGTCCGCACGCAGAGCGATTTTCATGATTTTCGCGTCTGTTTTAAATGGCGAATCAAACACTTCGGTAGAAACAGAAAACGGCGTGCCGTTGTCGGATTTAGGATAATCATAGTCAAAATAATTCACCAACTCTTCAAGTCGCACCGCATCACGGGACGGCAAACGGTTGGCGTTTAACAAGCGGCGAATATTGCTGTATGAACCTGTATCAACATCAATCGAAAAAGTGGAAATCGGATTTTCTGCCACCAAATGCACAGGCGAATCAGGCAGTTCGGCGTATTGTTCGCGGTCGGTTACCAGTGGGCGTTGGAACTCTTCGCGTGGTGCAGGCATGCCCGCATCTGCTGTGCGAGACATCATCACGACGGGATCGGGTGTGGCATAAGCGTCAGGAGCGGGAATATGTTCCGCTTTATGCGGCGTGCCAGAACCTGAACACGCCACCAACAATGCAATCGACAATAAAGACAAATACCGCATGGCACACTCCTTAATAATAGAAAATAAGATTGTAAAATAATTTCAGGCTGCCTGAAATATTTTTTTCAGGCAGCCTGAAATCTTTGTAAAACTCAATCTAAAACAAAAAAAGCATTCGTTATAGGGTGGGCATTCTTGCCCACCGTAACGGACAAAAATTTAACCGCTCACGGAGAACACAAAGACACGGAGAGCCGTAGGGTGGGTCTTCGACCCACCGCAACGCCGTAGGCGTTGATACAAAGATATATTTTCAGGCAGCCTGAAAGACTTGTTGCAATGCCGTTTTTCGCCGTAGAGACGACCGAAGCGTGGTCGCCCGTTCAATCTATTATGCGTTCGCCATTCGGACGACCACATAGGGTCGTCCCTACAATACAATGACCGTGTAGATTTTTTCAGGCAGCCTGAAAACCCTTATTCATACACACTCAACGCCCGCCTAATGCCGTCTCCGATAATCACTAACAGCAACAACATGACGGTTAAAACGCAGAATGTGGGCAGGGCAATCCACCATGCGTCCAAATTGTCTTTGCCTTGTGCCAGCAAATTGCCCAAGCCTGCTTGCTCACCAGGCACGCCCAAGCCTAAAAAGTCTAAACTGGTTAAAGCCAAAACCGCACCTGATATGCGAAACGGCAAAAACGCCAACACAGGAGTGAGACTGTTGGGCAGAATGTGCCGCCACATTAAGCGGCTGTTGCTTGCCCCCATACTTTTGGCAGCCAGCACAAAATCCATTTGGCGATTTTTCAAAAACTCCGCACGCACATAATCCGATAAGCCTAACCACGAAAAAGCAGTCAGCAACAGCAACAACAAAATCAAACTCGGTTCAAAAAAAGATGCAAATATAATCAACAAATAAAGTTCAGGCAGCCCACCCCAAATTTCAAAAATGCGTTGTAAAATCAAGTCGGTTTTGCCGCCAAAAAAACCCTGCACTGCCCCAAAAAATATGCCCAAAGCGGTTGCCAAAACCGTCAGCACCAAAGCAAACAGCACCGAATTACGAAAACCATATACCAAGCGTGCCACAATATCGCGTCCTATGTCGTCCGTGCCAAGCCAGTGGCGAGCGGACGGAGCGGCAGGATTCGGTTCAGTGTCAAATTCGTTCAGCGTTTTGTCGTCATAAGGGTTGGGCAAATACCACGCAAAATTGCCGTTTTGCGTTATATTGTGGCGAATGGTTGGGTCTAAATGATCCGCAGGCGTATCAAAATCACCGCCAAACTGCGTTTCGTAATAATTTGAAAATAAAGGAAAATAATATTGATTTTGGTATCGTACCAAAAGCGGTTTATCATTACACCAAAGCGGTGCAAGCAATGAAATAACAAATAAAATCAAAAAGATACGCAACGCCCATACCGCAGATTTTTGCCGTTTGAACGCACGCACAAACCGCCGATACCACGAATCGGGCGTGTTTTCAGGCTGCCTGAAAAGGTTTTGTGCGGTCATATTTGTGGAAATGTTGCGTAAAAGGCGTTATTGTAACGAATAATTGTTGCACCTGCCTGATTGCGTGCTATTTTTTGCTAAAATAACGCTTTTTGCATAAGGACATCAAAAATGAGCATTTACCACTGCCCCCATTGCGGTTTGCTGGCTGAAAGTGCCGCCAAACCAGCAAGCACCGCCGTATGTGCCAACTGCAAACAAGAAGTGGAAATTCAAGACACCATTTTATTTGTGCAATCCATTATGCACAAATATTCAGAATTATCAAATAAAATCAAATTATTACAAGAAAAATTTATTCCATTAGATACCGCCAACACATCTATTCAGGCAGCCTTAAATAACAGTGATTTATTTGCCAACCCAAAACAACACGAAAAAATTAAAAAATATTTACACAATAAAAAACTCACCGTATCTTTTAATTATGCCGCAGTGGATATGTCGGGTTATTTTGACGAAGCCGCCGAATTAATCGGCGATAATTTCCCATTATTAGAAAAACACTTAAAACAAATTCGTTATTTATATGCCAACAATAAAATCGGCTTAATGATTGATTGCGTGAATTTACCGCAACAAGAAAATCAAAAACTACAAAATATTTTCAAAAAACTATTTAATTACACCATTATTGCCAAATACAATTATCAAGCGTCCGAAAAGAAAATCCGCATTTCACTTAATCATACCGACAGCATTAAAAAGTTTTTAACAGGCGGCTGGTTAGAATGGTTTGCGACCATTAAATTACTCAAAGAAGCCCACACAAAAGAAAAAACCTTTTCCATTGCTCGTTCCGTTATCGTGCAACACGAAAATGGCGACAAAAACGAATTTGATGTGGTTTTTATGCCTGACAACAAAACACCTTTATTTATTGAATGTAAATCAGGCGAATTTCGGCAAGATTTAGATAAATTTATTAGAATTTGCAAAAAAATCAATATACCTACAAAAAACTGGATAGTATTAGCAAGCGAAATTGATAAACAACAAGCAGACGCATTTGAAAAAATGTATCCCGTGCGTTTTTGTGATTTAATGCACTTTTTAGAAAAAGTCAAACCCTTAATTTAAGGATATAAAAAATGCAAGGAAAAATTGTCCGCTGGATAGAAGATAGAGCCTTTGGTTTTATTCAAGAACCCACCACAGGCGTGGAAATATTTGCCCATATTTCTGTTTTTGAAATACAAAACCCACCGCCCAAAGTGGGCGAAATGGTTTCTTTTGAAACTCAATTCAATGACGAAAAAGGCAGAACCGAAGCGGCAAATGTGGTTTATTTAAATCGCTCGCCCTTAAAAGTTGTAAAAAATTCAGGCACAAAAAGAAATTCAGTTTATGCCAATGATGAGCAAGTTGAATTAAAAATTATGCCCCTGCAAAATTATCGTAACGATGAAGAAGAAGAAATTAAACCTTATCGCGATTATCGTGGCTTAATTCGTAAAATAGTTATTATCATTCTTTTAACCATCGCCGCTTTTTTTATTTATCAAAATCGAAATCAAATTAAAAAAATAGATTTACCCGAAAAACCACAAATAATGAATAAAACACTCAAATCCTGCGATGAAAAAGATCATTGTTATAGCGATAAAAAATGGCGGTTGGAGTAAATAAACTACTGTCATTGTGAGCCATTGCGAAAGCAATGGCGTAACAATCTCCTAACTACGGAGAACGACATATCGCAAAAATGACTTTAACTTCACTTCGTCCGCCCTACGCTGTTTCAGGCAGGCTGAAATGGTGTTGTGCAATGACGATAAAGGGCTGCCTGAAATCGTTTTGTTCGTTATGGTGGGCAAGAATGCCCACCCTATAACGAACGCTTTTTTTGTTTTAGATTGAGTTTTACAAAGGTTTCAGGCAGTCTGAAAGTTTTGCGTTAATCGTTTTGTGCGTTTTCCATAGTCAGGAGATTACTACGCCTTGCGTGGGGTTGCCACGCCTGAACTTTGTTCAGGCTCGCAACGACACAGGAGTAAGCGGTAAAACCGCTAACTCCTGTCTGTCGGCTCGTAATGACAGTATCCTTTTCCAGCGTTACGGTGGGTCGAAGACCCACCCTACGATATAGTCGTTAAACTTCAAAACAATAACAGGCGGTGAGCCGAAGACAGTATAAATAATACGGCAAGGCAAACCAACGCATTAGTGTTTTGAAGTTTAACGACTATAAAAAAACCACACCCAAGGGTGTGGTTTTGTGTTACTCAAATCAGCAATCTCTGTTATTGAGCCGCTGGTTGTTCTGCGGGTGCTGCTTCACCTTCGGCAGGTGTTGCAGGGGTTTCTTCTGCCGCAGTAACAGGGTTGCCGCTTTCGTCTTGATAAGGCAAGATTTCAGGTGCTTCACCTGTGTGGTCAGACAAGCCCCAAACATAAGCGGTTAAGATACGCAGTTTGGAAGTGTCATCGCCATCAACCAAGAATGTTTCCCATGCGGGCATTTGGTTGGTATGACCTTTCATAATGGTGTTTTCGATGTCTTTCTCAGTTGGACCCCATAACCAAACGCTGTCGGTTAAGTTAGGTGCTAAACCCACTAAACCTTTGCCGTCTTCTTGGTGACAAGTGAAACAGATTTGATCATAAATCACTTTGCCTTTGGCGGCACTTTGCGGATTGGATTTACTGCGGAATGCCTCGTTTTCGTTCAAAGACAACACATATTGTGCCACATCTCTAACCGAATCTGCAGGGAATGCGGGCAAGCCACCATAAGGTTGCATCACGCCTGTGCGACCATAACGAATGGTCTCTTCGATTTCAGACGGTTTGCCACCCCACAGCCAGTCTTTGTCGGTCAGATTGGGGAAACCTTTGGCACCTTTTGCGTCAGAGCCGTGGCACTGAATACAGTAGGTGTTATACAGGTTTTGACCGATTGCTTTGGCGGCTGGGTCTTTGGCAATCACTTCAATCGGTTGATTGGCAAATTTGCCATAAATCGGTTGATATTGCTCTTTGGCTGCTGCAACTTCCGCTTCATATCGATTTGCACTTGTCCAACCTAATATACCTTGGAATGAGGAAAAGCCAGGATATAACAACAAGTATGCAACACCGAAGACAACGGTAATCACAAACAGGTAAAACCACCAACGGGGCAAGGGGTTGTTGTATTCTTCAATACCGTCCCACTCGTGTCCCATGGTTTCCACAGTGTCGCCTGTTTTTTTGGTTTTGTTTTGGGAGACTAACAACCAAACCAAACCCAAGAAACTCGCGACAATAATCACAGCGGTGTAAATCACCCAAAAATTACTGGTAAAATCATTCATTTAATTCGCTCCTATCATACGCTTTCTTTGACTGAATTATCTTTCAGGCTGCCTGAAACGGTTGGCGGTGTGTCATCATCATCAACCACTTCTTTGGCAATTTGGTCGTATCCTGCTTTTGCACCTTTGCGGTAGGCAATCAGCACAAACACGATAAATGCACCAAAACAACCTACGGTAAAAAGAATTCGAGCCAAGTCCAGCATAATGATTATCTCGTTGGGTTAGTTCGCTTGGTTAGTCGCGTCCGCCAGTGCATGACCCAAACTTTGCAAGTAAGCAATCATTGCGTCCAACTCGGTTTTTGCTGAACCGTCTTCGTTGGTCATCAATTCTTTGGCTTGTGCAAAGTCTTCGTCAGTGTATGGCACACCTACGACTTTCAAGGTTTTCATATGTCGAACCGTTTTTTCTACATCAACCTTGTTGCGTTTGAGCCAAGGGAATGCAGGCATAATCGATTCGGGTACTACCGAACGCGGATCGTCCATGTGCAGCTCATGCCAACTGTCGGAATAGCGACCGCCTACACGAGCCAAATCTGGACCTGTGCGTTTGGAACCCCATTGGAATGGGTGATCATACACAGACTCACCACCCACAGAGTAATGACCGTAGCGTTCGGTTTCCGCACGGAATGGACGAATCATTTGTGAGTGGCAGTTGGAGCAGCCTTCACGAATGTAAAGGTCGCGTCCTGCTAACTCTAATGCGTTGTAGGGTTTCAAACCAGGTGCGGGTTCGGTTACGGATT
>JAFWTP010000061.1 GCA_017518845.1 Neisseriaceae bacterium | reverse complement strand
TTTTTCGTATTTACTTATGCTATAATCTCTCCGTCTTACCTAAAAGGTAAGTATTGATGAGTGTTAAATATAAAGGAAATAAACAATGAAAAAATCAGTCTTGCTCCTAATAATGGGGCTGTTTTCGGTGTCTGCTTTTGCGGCAGACAAGTGTTCGTATGACTTATTAGGCACGGACACGCGGGATTACAAAAATGAACAGGGCGAAATCGTGAAGCAAATCATTGTGCCGTCTTCTTGCACCAACTTCACGATTACACTACGCAATGTAACCAAAATGCACAAAAACATTATGGGACACAATGTGGTGATTGCCAAAGAAAAAGATGTAAAAGCGATTGCCATAGACGGTGCGATTGCAGGCGTGAAAAAAGATTATCTCAAACCTGGTGATACGCGTGTTTTGGCTGCCAGTAAAATGATCGGCGGCGGCGACAAAACTTCGGTGCGTTTTCCTGTGGCAAAAATCAAGGGCGGCGGCTACGACTTTTTCTGCTCGTTCTTGGGACACGAACGCAAAATGCACGGTAAGTTGATTGTACAGTAAAGGGGCGTAGGGTGGGTTTCCAACCCACCAGTTTCATAAAATATTTTTTGTTATCAATGTATTATGGCGTTGCGGTGGGTTGGAAACCCACCCTACGGCATTATCTTTTCAGGTTGCCTGAAATAACTGATACAATGCCTTTTTTATCTCAAAAGGACACACCATGCGACTGTTACACACCATGATTCGCGTAGGCAATTTGCAACGCTCGCTTGATTCTTACACCCAAGTTTTGGGTATGAAACTGTTACGGCAGAAAGATTATCCTGACGGGCGTTTTACATTAGCCTTTGTGGGCTACGGCGAAGAAATTGACCATACGGTGATTGAACTCACTTACAACTGGGACACTGACCATTACGATTTAGGTAATGGCTTTGGACATATCGCGATTGAAGTAGAAAACGCCGCTGCCGCTTGTGATGAAATTCGTCAAAAGGGCGGTAAAGTGGTGCGAGAAGCAGGGGCAATGAAACACGGCACAACCATTATCGCCTTTGTGGAAGACCCAGACGGTTATAAAATTGAGTTAATTCAAAAACACAGTTAAATCACTGCACCATTTTGTTTTGTTGTGTTTTTGAATGTGTTTGACGATAAATCGCATCATCATTTGGATTTTTTACGCAAAAACGGTATGATAAGTGCATAAAGAGAAATATACCTTAACTTCATAAACATAATACATAAAGAAGGGAACAAACTATGTGCAGCAAAAAACTCTTTTTCGCTCTGTTGTGTGGGCTTGCAAGCAGCGTTTGGGCAGCGGACGCTTGCTCTTTCGATATTAAAAGCACCGATGTGATGACTTGGACGAATATGGCAGGCAAACCCATTCCTGTGATTACCGTTCCTGCGTCTTGTGCCAATTTCACTATCAATATGCAGCACATTGGCAAAATGCCCAAAACCGCCATGGGACACAATGTGGTTGTCGTTAAAAGCAGCGATATTAAAGGCGTAATTAAAGACGGTATGCGATACGGCATTAGCAAAGACTATCTCAAACCTAATGATAAACGCGTTGTGGCAGCCAGCAAAATGATAGGAGGCGGCGAAAAAACTTCGGTAAAAATTCCTGTCGCAAAAATCAAAGACGGCGAATACCTATTCTTCTGTTCGTTCTTGGGACATGACCGCAAAATGCGGGGCAAATTGGAAGTGAAATAGTTTGTTTGTAGCATTTCAGGCAGCCTGAAACCTTTGCAAAACTCAATCTGAAACAAAAAAAGCATTCGTTATAGGGTGGGCAGGCTACCCACCAACAATGCCGCAGGCATTGATTATTTGTTGATATTAAAGAAATTCCGCCCTATCGGGCGGTTGTTGGGCAAGAATGCCCACCCTATAACATTTGCATTTGTTATATGCTTAAAATAGGTTTTGCAAAAGTTTCAGGCTGCCTGAATGTGTTTGAACAAGACAATAAAAAAACGGCTTTCAAGCCGTTATTTTTGATTGGTGCCCAGGGTCGGACTCGAACCGACACACCTTGCGGCGGGGGATTTTGAGTCCCCTGCGTCTACCAATTTCGCCACCTGGGCAGGTGTTGAAAGGTAGCTATTATAACGCTTTTTTTGAAAATGTAAAGCGTTTTTTTTGTTTTTCAGGCAGCCTGAAAAGTTTTAAAGTTTTTTCGCATATGTCCAAAGTTTAATCTTTTTTAGCATATCATCAAAAACTCTTTGACACTCGATTTCATTCATAATTTCATGACGCATACCTTGATAAATACGCCAAGATATATTTTCGTAACCGATTATCTGCATAGAAGCGATTGCTTCAATAAATTTGCTTTTGCTGACCATGCAAGGGTCATCGCTTCCTGAAATAAAGTAAATGGGCATTTCTGGATTTTTGAGTTGCCAGTCGCGTTCTGAATAGACATCTTCAATGAGATTCATCAAGGTGTCATAAGCATTCAGTGTAAAAGTGAAATTGCACAGTGGGTCTTGTGCATGTTGTTCTCTGATTGTTGGATTGGCACAAATCCACTCATTATTACTGGGATTTTCAAACTTGGCATTGAAAAAAGCGATACCCAAACCTGTAATCTTTTCCGCACGATAATGATCTCCTTTGACTTTTATCATATATTTTATGCTTTTTCTCACCGCAGGGGTAAGCACGGGATTGGCAACGCAACCGCAGACAAAAAGTCCGTCTAATTCATTGTCATATCTTTTGAGATAACTTCGGACAATCAGCGAACCCATACTGAAACCAAAAAGAAAGAATGGCAGATTAGGGTATCTCTCTTTAATCAACAAACTCATCTGATGCACATCGTTTATCATTCCGTGAAAACCATTCTCGTAAAAATAGCCAAGATCATCAGCACTTTTTATGCTTTCACCGTGTCCGCGATTGTCATGAATAATGCTGACATAACCGTGTTTGGCAAAATATTCACACATATGAAAATATCTTTCCTTATGTTCGCACATGCCGTGAATAAATTGTATTATCCCACACGGTGGTTTTTCTTTTGGGGTGCAGATGACAACACCAAGTTTTAGTCCATCATGTTGAGAATGAAGCCATAAATGTTCAAAATTTGCTGACATAACAATTCTTTCAAAAAAATGATTATGTGGTTTTTTAGGCTGCCTGAAACGCAACTTAACGATAAATAATATGTGGGAACTTCTAAAAATTAAACATGAGAAAACAATCGTTTTATTTTTTAACAAACGGATTTGTTCGCTTCTAACGATGCTCACGGTATTTTCTGTAAATATCAAACAATTAAAGCGAACTCCGTCCAGCGTGAGCAAATCCGTTTGTTAATTAAAAAAAGTAAAAATCTCTATAAATTTTAATTTTTATAAGTTCCCCTTATTTTCAGGCTGCCTGAAACGCCATTCGTCCTACGATTTACCGATAAATAAATATGTTTCAGGCAGCCTGAAATTAAATCGTCCGTTGTGGTGGGTTGAAAACCCACCCTACAATTTAGCGATAAATCTCGCCGCCTGTTTTCACAAATTCCACTGCTTTTTCTTCCATTTGCCGAGCAAACTGGCGGATTTCGCCTGTGATTTTCATTGAACAAAACTTTGGACCACACATCGAGCAGAAGTGTGCGACTTTTGCCCCTGCCGCAGGCATAGTTTCATCGTGCATACTGCGGGCTAACTCTGGGTCAAGCGATAAGTTAAACTGGTCTTCCCAACGAAATTCAAAGCGGGCTTTGGATAAGGCGTTATCTCGCAGTTGCACGCCTGGAAAGCCTTTGGCAAGGTCAGCGGCGTGGGCGGCGAGTTTGTAGGTAACAATTCCTGTGCGTACATCGTTTTTATCAGGCAGCCCCAAATGTTCTTTGGGCGTTACATAACACAGCATTGCCGTGCCAAACCAGCCGATATTCGCCGCTCCGATTGCCGAAGTAATGTGGTCATACGCAGGGGCAATGTCGGTAACCAGTGGTCCCAGCGTATAAAATGGGGCTTCAAAACAGTGCTGCAATTCTTCATCAACATTCGCTTTGACGCGTTGCAGCGGCACATGTCCTGGACCTTCAATCATCACTTGCACATCGTGTTGCCACGCTTTTTGGGTTAATTCACCTAATGTATGCAATTCGGCAAACTGGGCTTCGTCATTCGCGTCCGCAATCGAACCAGGACGCAAACCATCGCCCAAAGAAAACGCCACATCGTAGGCTTGGGCAATTTCGCAAATTTCGTCAAAGTGTTGATATAAAAAGTTTTCTTTATGATGAGCCAAGCACCATTTTGCCATAATCGAGCCGCCACGCGACACAATGCCCGTTAAGCGATTTGCCGTCAGCGGCACATATCGCAACAGCACCCCTGCGTGCAAGGTGAAGTAATCCACGCCTTGTTCGGCTTGCTCAATCAGCGTATCCCGCACAATTTCCCATGACAAATCTTCGGCAACACCGCCCGTTTTTTCCAAAGCCTGATAAATCGGCACTGTGCCAACAGGAGCAGGGCAGTTGCGGATAATCCACTCACGCGTTTCGTGAATATTCGCCCCTGTGGATAAATCCATAATCGTATCCGCCCCCCAACGCAGCGACCACGCCGCTTTTTCCACTTCTTCAAACAAAGAAGACGAAACCGCTGAATTGCCCAAATTGCCATTGATTTTACAGCGAAAATTGCGACCGATAATCATCGGCTCTAATTCAATATGGTTGATATTCGCAGGAATAATCGCCCGACCCCTTGCCACTTCATCACGCACAAATTCAGGCGTAATATCGTCAGGCGTTTTGGGCATATTCGCCCCAAAGTCGTGTCCTGCGTGCTGTTTGATGAGTTTTTGATATTCAGGCAGCCTGAAAATTTTGTCCAAATTCATTCGCTCACGAATGGCGACAAATTCCATTTCAGGCGTAATGATGCCCTGCTTGGCGTAATACATTTGCGTTACACACTGCCCATGTTTTGCTTGGCGTGGTTTTCGTGTATTTGGAAAACGAATGCTGTCTAATGATTTATCTTCAAGACGCATACGACCGTAATCGCTTGATAATTCAGATAAAATAAGTGTGTCGCCCCGTTGTTCAATCCACGCAGAACGAATATCGGGCGAGCCTTTTTGTAAATCAATCACCGCATTTTCATCGCCATAAACGCCTGACGAATCATACACAGGAATAGGCGGATTTGGCTCCACGCCATTGTCGGTAATCGTGTCCGACTGCGAAATCTCACGATACGGCACACGCATATTATTTATGCTGCCTGAAAGATATTTGCGTTGCGAGTTGGGATAAGGAATGTGCAGTGATAATAATTTGTCCATAAAAAAAGCCCTTGTGTGTTGGTTTATTATTAAGAAACAAGGGCTTATCTTTAATAAGAAAACTCTCCACGACGGTATTAACCGTATCGGATATTTAAGGGTGTTTCTCAACCGTTTGTGGATAGTTGTTTGTATTCAAAGTAATACTGCGTTATCTCGCCTTGCCGTATTATTTATACTGCCTGCGGCTTTCCGCCTTGTCTTGCTTTGCATACAAACCACTATCATCAAGTACAAACAGTACCCCTGTTTCTTGCAAAACGGCGATTATACAAGGTTTTCAGGCTGCCTGAAACAATAAAAACCCTTTCAGACAGCCTGAAAGGGTTTGTTTATCGTTCAAAACAATTAAAAACAATCAAAAATTATTTCTTATCGTCTTTCACTTCTTCAAAATCCGCATCAACAATATCATCGTCTTTTTTTGCACCGCCGTCAGTAGCACCTGCGTTGGCTTGACCTTCTGCTTGTGCTTGGGCGTACATCATTTCGCCTAATTTTTGGCTGGCGGTGGCGAGTGCTTCGGATTTTGCGTCAATATCCGCTTTGTTGTCGCCTTTAACGGCTTCTTCGGCGGCTTTGAGTGCGTCTTCGATTTTGGCTTTTTCGTCCGCAGGCAGTTTGTCGCCGTAATCTGCCAAAGATTTTTTCACCGAGTGAATCAGGGCTTCGGCTTGGTTGCGGCTTTGCACCAACTCGGTTAATTTGCGGTCTTCTTCGGCGTTGGCTTCCGCGTCTTTCACCATGCGTTCGATTTCTTCTTCACTCAAACCGCTTGACGCTTGAATGGTGATATTCGCTTGTTTGCCTGTGCCTTTGTCTTTGGCGGAAACATGCAAAATGCCGTTGGCGTCAATGTCGAAAGTTACTTCAATTTGTGGCACGCCACGCGGTGCAGGCGGAATGTCGGTTAGGTTGAATTGTCCTAATGATTTATTCGCAGACGCACGGTCGCGTTCGCCTTGCAACACATGAATGGTAACCGTGGTTTGGTTGTTTTCCGCAGTCGAAAACACTTGCGAGTGCTTGGTGGGAATGGTGGTGTTTTTGTTGATAAGTTTGGTCATCACACCGCCCATGGTTTCAATGCCCAAAGACAATGGGGTTACATCAAGCAAGAGAACATCGGTTCTGTCGCCTGATAATACCGCTCCCTGAATAGCAGCACCCACAGCCACCGCTTCGTCTGGATTAACATCTTTGCGTGGTTCTTTGCCGAAAAAGGCTTTCACGGCTTCTTGCACTTTGGGCATACGGGTTTGACCGCCGACCAAAATGACATCGTTAATGTCATTCACCGATAAACCTGCGTCTTTCAAGGCGATTTTGCACGGCTCAATCGAGCGAGCAACCAAGTCTTCAACCAAACTTTCAAATTTGGCACGGGTGATTTTCATTGCCAAGTGTTTGGGACCTGTTGCGTCCATCGTGATGTAAGGCAGGTTGATTTCGGTTTGCGAACCCGAAGATAATTCGATTTTGGCTTTTTCTGCGGCTTCTTTTAAGCGTTGCAATGCCATAACATCGGTTTTCAAATCAATGCCTTGTTCTTTTTTGAACTCGTCAATAATATAGTCAATCAAGCGTTGGTCGAAGTCTTCGCCGCCCAAGAATGTATCGCCGTTGGTGGCTAATACTTCAAATTGTTTGTCGCCATCAACATCGGCAATTTCGATAATCGAAATATCAAAAGTACCGCCGCCCAAGTCATATACCGCAATTTTGCGATCGCCTTTTTCGCCTTTATCCATACCAAATGCCAAAGCGGCGGCAGTCGGTTCGTTGATAATGCGTTTGACTTCCAAACCTGCAATGCGACCTGCGTCTTTGGTTGCTTGGCGTTGGCTATCGTTAAAGTAAGCAGGAACGGTAATCACCGCTTCGGTTACAGGCTCGCCCAAGTAATCTTAGGCGGCTTTTTTCATTTTGCGTAAAATTTCGGCGGACACTTGCGGCGGCGATAATTCTTTACCTTGTGCTTTCACCCACGCATCGCCATTGGCGGCTTTCACGATTTCAAACGGCATGGTTTCAATGTCTCGTTGCACTTCCGCGTCTTCAAAGCGTCTGCCGATTAAGCGTTTCACCGCATACACGGTATTTTTGGCGTTGGTAACCGCTTGGCGTTTGGCAGGGGCACCAACCAAAATTTCGTTGTCTGTATAAGCAATAATAGACGGCGTGGTTCTTGCACCTTCTGCGTTTTCAATCACTTTGGTGTTGCCGCCTTCGGAAATAGATACACAAGAGTTGGTTGTACCTAAATCAATACCGATGACTTTTGCCATAATTCTTTACTCCTAAAAAATATGTGAATTTCAATGAAAGGCAAGATAAGGGGTGTTTGGCGTTTTTCAAGATGAAAAATGAAAAAAATTGTTTCAGGCTGCCTGAAAATACAATGAAATATGACTTAAATCAGTGATTTAACTTGTCAAAAATGAAGAAAAATGGTAATGTTTCACGGATTTTTGACATTTTCAAGAAAAGCGAGTAGGCAATGTTTAATGTATGGCGTAATTTTTTTGTTGATCCCGAAAGTGGCTTGCCGTGGGCAACGGTGATGATGTTTCCATGGCTGAAATACGGCATTGTGCCGTCTGAAAAGCAAAAAGTGGCAGTGAAAATTCCTGAAACGATGAAAAAAACCGTTTCATCGTCTATGAAAAAAACGGCAAAAAAAGAAGTAAAACAAGAAGTTAAAAAGGAAGTAAAAAAAACAACGGCAAC